>JABSOH010000048.1:0-3502 GCA_013216065.1 Alphaproteobacteria bacterium | reverse complement strand
AAGAAATAATCCAATTAAGCAACATTATAGCGATCTTATTGCTAAATGTACAAATCATATATTTAAATTGAGGATATGCTTTGGAAATCGTAAGTAGAAATATAATTGCCAAAAACGCGACGAGTGATCTCATCGTCTCTGAACAAGGGTGTGCCAGTAAAACCGATGCGGCTGGCATTCGGCAGGGCATTTCTCAGGTTTAGCGACAGATTGCCATACTGTGTCCTGTGGGCTTCGTCAGTGATGATGACAATATCGTCGCGGTCATTGTAGGGATGGCCCTGGATCTACTCTTTGGTGGAATTTCTGGATCAGGCTGAAGACATAGGTTCTGTGCTGCCCCAGCAGGTTTTTCAGATCCTTACCCGAACTGGCACGGCAAGGTTCCCTATCGTTATCGACCAATCCGCACCCAGCATAGGTCTTGTAGATTTGTCCATCCAGGTCTTCACGATCTGTGCAGATGAGAAAGGTAAAATTGCTACCTAGTTTACGATGGATTTTGCGAGTATAGAAGACCATGGAATAGGATTTCCCCGATCCTTGGGTGTGCCAGAAAACCCCTAGTTTTCCTTCACGAGCTTTTCGGTTGCGAGTCGCTTCAATGGCTTGATTGACGCCAAGATATTGATGGTTACGGGCAATAATCTTAATCAGACCATCCGTGACTTCATCAAACAGGATGAAATTTTCGTACAAATCAAGAAATTGACCTTGGTACAAACTCCTCTGAGTAGCGTCTCCATATCCACCACGCCAGGATCGGATTCCGCCAGACGTTTCCAATCGTTGAAATGTTCAAACTCGCTGGAAAGCGAACCGATTTTGGCGTTCACTCCGTTTCCGAGTACGATGAAGGCGTTGTGGTGGAATAAATGAGGGATAGTATCTTTGTAGTCCGACAAATTGCCGTCATAAGCGCGGCGAATGTCCCTGTGGATGGTCTTGCATTCCACAAACATCAGCGGCAAACCATTGATAAAACCGACAATATCTGGGCGGCGGCTGTAGAGGTCACCCTTGATACAAAGTTCCCGCACACAAAGGAAATGGTTGTTTTTGGGGGTATCAAAATCGATCATCCGCAAGCGCTTCCTGACCAGTTCATTTCTGGCGTCGCGGTACTGTACTTGTACGCCACCTTTGATGCGCTCATAATTGTCGCGATTGATTTGCAGGATGCTCTGCGTCGCTGGAACCTCGGTAAGCTGATGAAGAGCATCCTTGTAGGCTGCCTCGGGCAGATCGGGGTTCAGCTTGACCAAGGCTTCGCCAAGATAGCGGGTCAGCACCACCTCTTTTTCGGAACGCCGCCCCAAGGTTCCCTGAGGTCCGAAAGTCTCATTGTTGTGAGCATAAATATTTTCGTTCCACTGAAGCTCCTGATGCAGATAATTCGCGGTGGTTTGCTGAACAAGAGTGTCTTCGTTCAATGGTGTCATACGGCAATCTCCCCATTCATCAGTTTGGGCAATAGAAGATCACGGGCTTGAGTAAGATTACGGTTTGACAAATGCAGAGTTTTAATTTTCTGGTCTATTCTGGAAGTAGACTCATTAAACTCTTTCAATAATTTTTCAGTAGCACACAGTAGCTCTTGGTTTTCAAGGTCTTTTTTCGTAACCGCTGCGTAGATTGCACCACTACCAATCATATTTTCTTTAAAGAAAAATGATTTCAGTTGATAAAACAAGAATGATTGACAGCCTAATTTTGATCGAATAGAGGCTAGACCTCGACCAAGGATTATCCGATCAAGCGTAATATTAAGGCGTCCCACTGGAGCCCTAACACTAAACAGGATGTCATTTGCTTCAGAAAGTCGGGTCAGTTTAGTCGAGTGAGTTTTGTGTTCCACAAACCGATACCCAAATTTCGTTACTCCTTGGTGGAATGGTAGGCCTTCACCATTAGTGTTGTAGAATTCAGACTTAGGACTTTGTCCCATCGTTATATAGGCAATATCGATAAGCCTCTTGAGTTCCCACCCATCTGGTATGCCGTCGATGATTTTGACGTGTTTGTGACCGGGAAACGGAAGCGGATGAACCATTCTTTGTAGAGTTGCTGTGCTGCCTCTTCCAACAACACAATCCGCCGACGGTTGTTCTCAATCAGGTCGTCGTAAGCGGAGAGGATGGAAACTAATCTCCATTGCACCTCAATAAGGGGCAATGGGATACTAATTGTCTTAATATCCCTGATTGGAAGTTGTGGTTGAGCGGCCCCGCTTCTAATTCCTTGAACTTTCTTATTAAAAATCGTTGAACGGAGATATTGATACAGAAAAGAAGCTAATAGTTTATTTTCGTCAGTTCTAAAGATTACCATTCCAGAATTGATACGAATGTTTTCGTATGGAACATTATAGTTAAAGTATCCAACATTACCAATCGTGCCTCTCGTGGTCATCACCACATCTTGGCGTGTAAGTTTTCCCTTCCTTAATGCACGATCCTTATCTTCAGTTATGAATTGACAATCGGAGAAACTGAATCCGTCAATTGTGATATTTCCCGTGTTTAAAAATAGGCAATGTCCCTCCTTATAAAATTCATCTTGCTTTGGATAGTTTCCCCCACGATCTCCGTCGATAATGTCAACAGGAGCATCAGCAAAATTTCTACTGTCCCAAGCAAGGGTCATATCCTCAACTCCTCAAAATTCTTTTGAATCTGAGCAGCTAAGACAGCAGCTTCGTTGTTAAGGTTAGCGAGTTCAAGGTGGATGTCGCGCAGAGTTTGTTCAAAGTCAAAATTTTCGTCCTCTTCCTCTGGCGCAACTCCTACATAGCGTCCGGGGGTTAGGCTCCAGTCATTATCGGCTAGTTCGGCATGATCCACCAGTTTGACCAAACCTTCCACATCCCGCAACTCCGCATCGGGGAAGCGATATTGCAGCCATTGAGCTTGGTTGAATATATAATGAACCTGACGAAGGTGCTCGACAGCTTTCTTGCGGGCAATATCAAGGTTCTTGATGATTTTGTTGACCTCTCGGCCTTTGCCGCCATGCTTGGCCTGCTTTTCGATCAACTTGGAAAGCTGATCAATCTGTTTGATTAGGTCACTGCTGTTTTTAGCCAGTGGTTCCAGTTTTGAAGCCGCCGCGATCAATCCCGCGTTATCACGGGCAGAAGCCTTCCATACGGAATCCTTTTCGATGATGCTGTCATTAAAGGAATTGATGTCTGCAACCATTTGGTCGTGAGTTTTGGCGGTTTCCTCGGCTACTTCGTCGATCCATGCGACCAGATCATCATAGGTCTGCAAGAAGTCTTCAATCGGTCGATTTGTTGCCTTGGTTGCATCGACTGTGCTTTGCAGGTAGTTTTCGACCAAACCCAAAAATCGATCCGTTTTGCCGCGATAAAGCCAGAAGATGCTGGTCAGGTTCCGGGTTTGCTCCGGCGAGAAATGGTAAATTTTGCGAGTGATCCTGGTGAAGATATTGCGGGCATCCACCATCAGCACCCTATTGTAATGTTCTGTAGGTCTGTTCC
>JABSOH010000047.1 GCA_013216065.1 Alphaproteobacteria bacterium | reverse complement strand
CACCTGAAACGTTGGCTGCAACAGGATACGCCAAAAACTCTGCATCGCCGCTATACAACATCAGACGCATCGCACTAGGGCTCAATATCTCGTGACTACACTATCTAGATTTTTAGTAAAATTTTCTGGCACAAATATTGCGTGACTGTTTCCAATGGCTAAGCTTACACATATTACAATCAGATGAGTTTCGCGTAATTTTTAGGAACATTGAACATGAGTTTGCAGTCCTCTACACTTTTTAGCATGTTGCATGAACGCATTGATTGGCTTTCGCAACGCCAGCAGGTGTTATCGCAGAATGTCGCGAATGCTAACACAGCAGGCTATGTCGCGAAGGACTTGAAGCCGCTCGACTTTCGTCTGACCTTGCGTAATCAGTCTAGCCATGTTGTGTTAGATCGTACCGATACTTCGCATCGTTTTGGCAGGGGTGATAGCAATCCGTATCGCGAAATGAAGATCCGTACGCCGTACGAGGTTTCGTTATCAGGAAACACCGTGACCCTTGAGCAGCAAATGGCGAAAGTTGCAGCAAATCAAGCCGATTACCAACTGGCCTCGCGGATTTTTACCAAATACACCAAGATGCACGCCATAGTGCTTGGCGGTAAGTTCTAAAGCTATAGAAAATTTTTGGAGTACGGAGCATGATGGGTAGCCTGCAGAACTCATTTTTCATCGCCGGAGCAGGTCTGAAGGTACAGGGCCATCGCCTGAAGGTGATTGCGCAGAATATAGCAAATCGCGATTCGACATCTCAGATTCCCGGCGGAGACCCTTATCGCCGCCAGATTGTCACGTTCGAGAATGCTCTGGATCGTGCGATGGGTATCGATATAGTGCGTATCGGCAAGATTACGCAGGATAATTCGGCGTTCACGCTGGAATACGATCCGAGTCATCCCGCAGCAAACGAAGACGGCTATGTAAAATTGTCGAATGTGAATTCTTTGATCGAGATAGCCGACTTGCGCGAGGCACAGCGTTCTTACGAAGCCAACCTTGGTGTGATTCAGGCTGCACGAACCATGATTTCGCGCACCATTGAATTGATGGGCTAGGCGCAAACTTTCGCATAGGGTGCTCGACCTCGTCAGCAAGCAGCCGCTCGGTGCGGGGTTGTATGGTGTAGGCAAATTTTGCCGCTTGTTCACTGCACGGATAAGAATCTGCTGCAATGGCTCTTTTTCGCCGTCGCGTTTCGTGATACTGTCCAGCTTGAGCCACACGTACTCTTTGGTTTTGGTACCCTAGTCGTGTGTATCCCCCTCTGTTAAGGTATCGCGCTATGGGCCCTCTGGAAGCATCGAAGATTTATCGTCAAGCAGTGCAGGACTTTCAAAGTAAAGTTGGTCAGGGCGCGGTGAATTCGGATCCCTCGCAGTCCGCTTTTCTGAACATGGTGCAGAATGTCGCGAAAGATTCGGTGGAATCCTTGGAAAGTGCTGAAAGGATGAGTATTCAAGCGGCTTCGGGCAAAGCAGGGCTTGCAGATGTCGCCATCGCTATTGCCCATGCTGAAAGCACGCTGAAAACCGTGGTCATGGTACGCGACAAAATGATTGGCGCGTACCAGGAAATTATGCGGATGCCGATTTAGTGCTGCTATTTTAGCGCTCTTCGGGGGCATACTTACCCGAGTATTTCCCTTGGTTGGTACATTTTCCATAGGGACTTAGTGCGATGGACGTTGATCTTATCGGTGATTTTACCTACCAGGCCATCGTGACTATGTTGATGGTCGCTATGCCCGTGATGGCGGTAGCACTGGTTGTCGGCTTAGTAATCGCAATTTTTCAAGCCTTGACCCAAATCCAAGAAATGACCTTAACCTTCGTGCCGAAGATCATCCTGGTGATGTTCTCGCTGATCGTCTTCGTACCATTTATGCTTGATAAAATGTTGGGATTCATGGAGTTGACCATGGCCAACATTGTCAACATTCCCTAAAGTAGACGATGACGCTCTCCGCGCTGGTCTCGGCGGAAATCTTCGTCCTCTTGTTGGTGTTTACGCGAGTCGGCACTGTGATGATGTTGATGCCGATTATCGGGAATAGCTATATCCCAAGCTGGATCAGGCTGGGGCTTGCCTTAGTGCTCAGCATCGTGATGACTCCAGTGGTCAGCCCGCAATTGCCTTCCGAGCCACCAAGCTTCATAGATTTGCTTCTGCTACTGGCGGGAGAATTTGTGGTCGGGCTTTTCCTCGGGCTGTTCATGCGCATTCTTATCTCAGCCCTCACTACGGCCGGGATCTTAATCTCGTTTATTTCGGGCTTTTCCTCAGCCCTGATGTTCAATCCTCTGCTGCAATCGCAGGGAGTGTTGCACTCGGCCTTAATGACCTTGAGCGGGATTATGTTTATCTTTGCCCTAGATCTGCATCACCTGTTTTTTATCGCACTCGCCGATAGTTATATTCTCATCCCGAGCCTTGCTGAAAGCGGAGACATGGCAGAAACTATTGCGCGCGCCGTTAGTGCCAGCTTTGCCATAGGACTCAAATTGACTGCCCCAGTGATGGTGGTGACCCTGCTGTTCTACTCTACGCTCGGAATTGCCTCGCGCCTGATGCCGCAACTGCATATTTTCTTCATCGGCCTGCCGGTTCAAATCGGTCTCAGCCTGTTTGTACTATCATTGGTGTTTCTCTCGATGATGCTCTACTATGCTGAGTATTTTGTTGATACAATGCAGCTATTGATGGTGTGATAGTGGGCGTGCGGCATGTCGTCAGAAGATAAAGATCAGGAAGACAAGACCGAGGAACCGACCTCAAAACGTTTGCAGGAAGCGCGTGAGCGCGGACAAGTCGCGAAATCGCGCGAGTTCAATTCCTTTGTTATGTTGTTGGTTGGCGGGGCGATGATCACGTTCTTAGGCCCGAGCCTCGCCGAAGACCTTACGGGGCTTTTTGTTGGCTTGCTGAGCAAAGTGCATCAAATTTCAGTGTCGCAAGCTTCGTTTGCCACACTGCTCAGCGATGGCATCATCACCATTGGTGGCTACATGATGCTGATGTTGATCTTTTTCGTGATCGCAGCAGTATTGAGCAATATGGTGCAGCATGGCCCGATAGTCTCATTGAAACCGCTCGAGCCGCAGTTCAATCGCATGTCTTTGCTGAAGAACCTCAGGCAAAAGTTCTCGATGACCAATTTTGTCGAGTTCGTCAAGGGCGTGTTCAAAATTTTGGCGGTGTTTATGATTGGTGGTTTTTTGTTGATTCCAGTATTCGATCTGCTCAAAGATTTTCTGCACATGAACCCAGTGCAATTTGTCAAGGAGATGTTGTTTTGGCAGGTGCTGATTTTCATCGGAGTCCTGAGTTTCATGCTTGTGGTGTCGGTTTTGGATATTTTTTACCAGCGTTTTAATCATCGTAAGAAACTGCGGATGACGAAGCAGGAAATCAAAGAGGAATTCAAGAATATGGAGGGGGATCCGCAGGTTAAAGCACGGCTGAACAAAATTCGTATGCAGCGCGCGCGCGGAAGGATGATGGATAGTATACCTGATGCTGATGTGGTGATCACGAACCCGACGCACTATGCAGTGGTGCTGAAATACGATCAGGAGACGATGATGTCTCCGGTGATGGTGGCGAAGGGTACGGATTTTATAGCGCAGAAGATTCGTGACATTGCGAACGAGAATCGTATTCCGATTGTGGAAAATCCGCCGTTAGCGCGGGGATTGTTTGCGGCGATGGAAATTGATGACGAGATACCCGAAGAGTACTTCCAAGCTGTTGCTGAAGTGATCACGTATGTTTGGAATATGAACAAGGCGGCTTAAAGGTTTTTCTCAATCCTTGGATGAAAAACCTTTGGCATTCGGCGGCGTTTCAGGGCAAAGCGAAACAGGGGGGAGTTGGCTAGTGGCAGACTTTTACCTGCCGTTGCTTGTGGTTAGAGCAAATTGCACGGGGTTCAATAAAATTTCAGATCGTGTTAACGTCATCGGTACACTTTGCTGTTGGGGCTGTATCCTGATACGCCGGTCGAACGGGTCACTTCGGCAAGAAATGCCGCCGGGACGGGAGGCAAGGATTACGCTGTTGAACGTTGAAAACCGCATGGTATCAACACCGTGGTGCGCAATGTCGAGAAGGTGGAAACCGCCGTTGAGCCAGCGTTCCAGGAACATTTTGTCACCGCAATGTCGATCCCGCATGCGACGGATAGCTTCGATCACCTCTGGGCGGTGTTTGCCCAAGCCTGCTGAGCACTTTGCTAATGACTCCGAAGCCAGCGCGGGTCGCAAGCGACGGCGGCGAAGTTAAAAATCCCCGTAACTTTGGAATTTCTTCCATGACTGTAAGTATTATTTAGATTCAACACCTCGTGTGCGACGCGACGCTTGAGGCCACACCAATCTCGGCGGCGAAGGTCGATGATTTTCGCCATCACATTGCCGAAGGCACGACGATTTATGTCACTTTCCTGCCGGGTACGGCCTTTCATGATACTCTGGCGCTGGTCAGGCGCTTAAAGAGTGAGGGCATGCATCCAGTGACGCATCTTGCGGCGCGCTCAATTACCCCCATGCTGGGAGCTTTAGTGGATGCGCAGGCCAGCCGCGAGGTGTTGGTCATCGGCAGTGGGGTCGATGAACCAGTAGGTGAGTTCGAGGTCAGCATGCAATTGCTCGATACCGGTTTGTTCCAACAGCACGGCGTACAAAAGATCGGTATTGCCGGACATCCTGAGGGTTCGCCGGATATCTCGGACGCGGCGATTCAAGAGGCGTTGCTGGAGAAAATGGCCTATGGCAAAGAACACGGTCTTGAATTGTACATTACCACGCAATTTTGTTTCGAGATCCCACCGATTATCGCTTGGCACGATATGTTGCGTGGCTGGGGCAACGATCTGCCGATCCATATCAGTTTGTCGGGACCTGCGACGGTGAAGATTTTACTGCGATTTGCGCAAATTTTGGGCATTGGCAATTCGATGCGTTTCATCAAGAATCAAGCCAAGAATGTGATCAAGCTGTTGATGCAACAGACACCGGACGAGTTAATCGTTGGGCTTTCGGCCTATACGGCGGCACACCCGGACAGTGCTATCAGACGTTGCCATCTGTATCCGTTCGCGGGCTTTGCCAAGACCGCAGCGTGGTTTGATCCAGTACAACTAAGGCCGCATCGTACTGAACAAAAAAGCCAACAGCTTCAGTTTGAAGAACTGAACTGCTTAAGTTGTTTGTGAGACCTGCGCGTCCAAGCGTTCGCGCCATAGACGCACTTGACCGAGAGCTTGCCATTTGGCAGGCGGTTTAACCCATTGCGCCTGAGAACATACACCCCGGTACTGAAGACTTTCATATCGAAATAGCACTCCAGAGACCAAGCAAGGGCCAAAATGATAGTTGGCTTTTCTTCGATCTCCCTAGGGCAGGACATGATTTGGAGCCCAGCATCGCCAGCTACTGCATAGCGCCTTTTCCATTCATAAAAAGTCTCGCTGCCAATATCGACTGGTTTTTGGTGATGTTATCAGTTTGTTGGGCGAATTGTTGGGCGAAAATTCGTTTCTTGTCAGAACCTCCTTCGATCGGTAGACACCTTATCATTATACTGTCAGCCAAAGTCGGTAATTGCATATCGCCATGTAAACCATCCGCCTGGATCAAATGACAACACAAATTGACGATCCGCACAGAACCCAGTAGGTATACGTTAGCTCCTCGTAAATCGTTTGACCAAGGTCGACCCGGCGCGATTCCATCCCTGTCCTCACGAAGAACAATCACCCGATGTTGATACCGTTTTCCTATGCCTTGGCTTCGCGCACGTTAGGCGCAACTCTGCTTGCCCTATGCCTTGCAGTCCCAGCTTTTGCTGCAACAGGCACACCGCATCTGCCCAACACTGAACTTGGCCTGATCTGGGTGGTGCCATTCGTCGGAATATTGCTCTCGATTGCGCTGTTTCCCCTATTTGCCCCGCACTTTTGGGAAAAATACCTCGGCAAGATCTGCACCTTCTGGGCAGCAACCTTGTTGATCCCGATGTTCCTACAATACGGTATCGCCATCACTACCTACGAAGTGTTGCACACCTATCTGCTGGAGTACATCCCCTTCATCATTCTGCTGTTTGCCCTGTTCACCATTACGGGTGGCATTACGCTCAAGGGAACGCTGGTTGGCACGCCAATTTTGAATACCGTGATCTTGATTGTCGGTACCGTAATCGCAAGCTGGATGGGCACAACGGGTGCCGCTATGCTGACCATTCGTCCCTTGCTGCGCGCCAACAAAAGTCGCAAAAACAAAACACATATCGTGGTGTTCTTTATCTTTTTGGTCGCCAATATCGGCGGATCTCTGACACCACTCGGTGATCCACCGCTATTCCTCGGCTTCTTGAAAGGTGTCGAGTTCTTCTGGACCACCACCAATATGGTCGTGCCGATGATGCTGGTCACGGGTATTCTAATTCCGGTCTTCTACACCATCGACTTGATGTTCTATAAGCGCGAAATCGCCATGGGCAACGATCCCTTTGCCGAAATTGAACGCGGCATTCCCTTGGAACTGCAAGGCCGCCACAATCTTCTCCTGCTCGCAGGTGTCGTCGGTGCCGTACTGCTGAGCGGAAGTTGGGACAGTGGGGTAAACTTCACCATCTATCACGTCGATATCACACTGCAAGCTCTGGCGCGCGATGTACTGCTGCTGCTTCTTGCCGGATCCAGCCTCTTGTTGACTGGCCAAGACACCCGCAAGATGAACGAGTTCAACTGGTTCCCGATCCAAGAGGTCGGTATGTTATTTGCCGGGATTTTCGTCACCATCATTCCGGTGATTCGAATGCTTTCTGCTGGAACAGACGGTGCCATGGCCAATGTCATCACGCTGGTCAGCAACCCTGACGGCTCGCCAAACAACGCGATGTATTTTTGGCTAACCGGAGGATTGTCCGCGTTCCTCGATAATGCACCGACCTATCTGATGTTCTTCAACACCGCAGGGGGTGATGCAAAATTCCTGATGTCCCAAGGCGCAAATACCCTGCTTGCGATTAGTGCCGGCTCGGTCTTTATGGGCGCCATGACCTATATCGGCAATGCGCCAAATTTTATGGTGCGCTCAATTGCCGAATCTAGCGGTGTTAAAATGCCGAGCTTCTTTGGCTACATGGCGTGGTCGTGTTGCTTCCTACTGCCCTGTTTCCTGCTGGTCACTTGGGTTTTCTTTTTCTGATTTTCTCGAGATTACCCCTTGTACCGCCTTCTCATCTGCCTTGCTAGCCTGATAGTTTTTACGCTCGGCGCAAGCGTGGTTCACGCCGAAGACCAAGGCGCACTCTATCCCTTGCAGATCATCACGCAACAAGGTACTGTTCGGTACACAGTTGAGGTCGCTCGCAGTGTTCAAGAACAAAAACTCGGCCTGATGTTTCGGGAGTCATTACCTCCTGATCACGGCATGGTTTTTCTGCATGCTCAACCGCAAGTACTGCAAATGTGGATGAAAAGCACCTTGATCGGATTGGACATGATCTTCATCGATCAGTTTGGTACGGTGCGTCATATTCATGAGGGTGCAAAACCGCATGATGAGACTGTTATCTCGTCGGTGCATGCAGTGGTTGCTGTGCTGGAGGTAAATGCCAGTGTGGTTCGTCGCGATGGGATCAGCGTTGGAGATATCGTCACGATGGGACCGAGACTCTAGCCCCCAAATATCGAGGAACAAGAATGAGTATGTTGGATACCATAGAGAGCTCGCCAAATCGAGCTTTCGCCAAAGGTCAGTGACGCTATCCACCACACCACCTGCTATATGTGCGCGTGCCGCTGCGGCATTAACGTGCATATGAAAGACGATAAGATCCGCTATATTGAGGGTAATCGCGACCATCCAGTGAATCGCGAGGTGCTGTGCGCCAAGGGTGCGGCGGGGATTATGCAGCAATATTCTCCGGCAAAGCTGCAAACGCCCTTAAAGCGCGTCGGCGAGCGCGGTTCAGGTGAATTTGCTGAGATTAGTTGGGATGAGGTGCTGAACACTGCCACTCGATGGCTGCATGAAATTCGCCACGATGATCCGAAAAAGCTGGCGTTTTTTACCGGACGCAACCAAAGCTAGTCGATGACGGGCTGGTGGGCACAATAGTTTGGTACGCCGAATCACGCGGCGCACGGCGGGTTTTGCTCGGTGAATATGGCGGGGGGGGGATTTACACCATCGGCGGTGCGTTTTGGGAGTTCGGACAGCCAGACTGGGAGTACACCAAGCTGTTTATGCTTTTTGGCGTTGCCGAGGATCATGATTCCAACCCGATCAAGCTTGGTTTATCGCGCTTGAAGGAGTGCGAAGTCAAGATCGTGGCGGTGAATCCAGTACGCACTGGTTACAATGCCATTGCAGACGAATGGGTGCCGTTTTGTCCTGGTACAGATGGGCTGTTAGTGATGTCGCTCATTCTCGAATTGATCACGCAAGGTCAGGTCGATCTCGAATAATACTTACTGCGCTACAGCAATGCGGCTTGGTTGGTGATCAACGCGCCAGGTTAGTGCCGATCATGGTCTATTCTCACGCAATGAAAACGGCGAAGTTCTGGCAGCAAACCGCAATGATGGCAAACTTGCGCCAGCGAAGGACATCCGGCTGAGCGCAGCGTTGTCCGGTGAATATACTCTGGCGGATAATCGTAAGGCTCGTCCAGCGTTTGCGTTGCTTGCCGAAGAAGTCAACGTCGCCAAGGTCACCGGAGTCCCCGAAGCACAAATCCGTAGCCTTGCCCATGCCCTCAAACGCACACCCTGAACCGCCGTGTGCACATTATAAGCCATGCTTGCCCCCTGCCGGGGCCGCACATCGGCTATATCCACAAACCCGAAGACCTCTTATTGGATGAACAAAATAATGCGCTTCGGATCGACAAAGCCTATCATAAGACCCCTACCCTGTTGATATGCTGTTCATGTACATGGCGAACATGGCATGGAATTCGAGCATGAACACCAAGGGAGTGATGGAGATGATCACCGCCAAGAAAGACAATGGCGAATACGTGATCCCGAAAATCCTGTATGCCGATGCCTATTCTTCGGAAATGGTGGCCTACGCTGACTTGATCCTGCCCGATACAACCTACCTCGAACGCTTTGATTGCATTTCCTTGCTCGATCGTCCGATCTCCAAGGCCGATACTGCCGCTGATGCTATTCGCTGGCCAGTGATCGCGCCGGATCATGATGTGCGCGGGTTTCAATCGATGCTGCTCGACTTGGGCGCGCGCTTAGGCCTGCCCGGCATGATCAACGAGGATGGCACCGCGAGGTGACTACGCCGATTACATCGTCAACCATCAGCGCAAGCCTGGTGTTGGACCGTTGGCGGGTTTTTGCGGCAGCGATGGTAATCAATTTGGTACTGGAGTACCTAATCCCAATCAACTCGAAGCCTACAAAGCCAACGGCAGTTTTTGCCAACACGAAATTCCCGCCGAATCATTGTATTTCAAGCATGTCAATCAGGCCTATCAAGGCTGGGCAGTGGGAATCGGATTGCTGCCCGAAGCTTCTCCGCTTCTCCTTCTCCGGTGGTGTTCCAACTCTATCTTGAACCCATGGCCGCTTCCAACGCGCCGCTGAAGGCTTCGGCGCGGTTCATCCGCCGGAATACTTTGTGCAAGCACGCATAATCGAGAAATTCACGCCCTTGCCGCATTGGTACGCACCAGATGAAGAAACCGCGCTGACCGACACCCAACGACCAGCGGCGATGTACCATTCGTGGGGATCACAGAACGCTTGGCTACGGCAAATCCACACCCACACGCCAATGTTCGTACCACAAGAAATTTGCGCCGTTCACGATCTGTGCGAAGGCGATTGGGCATGGATCATTTCGCGTCACGGCCGCATCAAGGTTCCAGTGAAACCGATGGGGCGGTAAATCCTTCGACTGTGGACATGGAACGCGATTGGTAAACGCAAGGGCGCGTGGGCGTTGGATAGCGACGCACCAGAAACAGAGCGCGGTTTATTGCTCAATCATCTCATCAAGGAATTGCTGCCCACCAAGCCCGACGGGCTGCGCTATGCCAACAGCGACCCGATCACGGGGCAAGGCGCGTGGTACGACCTGAGAGTGCGAATCGAAAAGGCGACGCCTGTGACACACATTCCCACCCAACATTCGCTCCGCAAGCTTCGCCTGTTGCGGCTGAACCTACCACTCTGCGTTATGAAAGCCACCACAATGACTGATCTGCCGCAAAGCACTAACAAAAAGCTCGGTCTGGTAATCGATCTGGACACCTGCGTTGGCTGCCAAGCCTGCGTAGTCAGCTGTAAAGAATGGAACACGAGCGGCCACGGTGCGCTGCTGTCCGATCAAGACCCTTACGGCGCTGATCCGCACAGGAATTGGCTTAATCGGATGCATTCCTACGAAATTACCCCAAAGGACAGTCTTGCGCAGGTGGTACACTTCCTGCGCTCGTGTCTACATTGCGAAGACGCGCCCTGCGTCACGGTCTGTCCGACTGGGGCGAGTTACAAACGTGCCGAAGATGGAATTATACTGGTCGACGAGGATCTGTGTATCGGCTGTGGCCTGTGCGCTTGGTCGTATCCCTACGGCGCGCGCGAAATGGATGAATCGGCTGGTGTAATGAAAAAATGTACCCTGTGCGTGGACCGGATTTACAACGAGAACCTGCCCGAGATTGACCGTGAACCAGCCTGTGTGCGCACTTGCCCAGCAAAAGCGCGGCATTTTGGAGATTTGGGGGATCCAAACTCTGCGATTAGTCAACTGGTTCAGGAGCGCAGTGGGATCGACCTGATGCCAGAACAAGGCACAAACCTGTAAACAAATCCCTGCCACCGCGCCCAAAACAGCAGTCTTTGATGCCCGATATCGAGTCCTCTAGTTTTGCTTCTGCTGCACCGCAAGGCAGGGTGCTGGGTTGGCTCGACCGTGCCCTGAGTCAACTTGATCAACGTCTTGGGAGTTAATCGTGCATCCAACTTTTTCGATTATTTTCTTCACCGCCGCTAGCGGCGGCGGCTTAAGCCATTGCCATACGCTACAGTTTCGGTTATGAAGTTGCGTGCTAACCGTGTTAGCATGCAACTCGACAATTTTAAAAACAGTATTTTGTCGGCGGGGTGTAGCTCAGTCTGGTTAGAGTGCTCGCTTTGGGAGCGAGAGGTCGTTGGTTCGAATCCAGCCTCCCCGACCATCTTGTTTCTGTACACAAGTTTTCTGCACACGTTTTTTCTCGTTGCGATTCTCAGCGAATGTCTGCCGTGTCTGCCGCCGAGATCTCTCGATCGCTACACCCCGCCCCACACCGCTACTCTGCTGCTCATTGCCAAGGCCAGCACACCGATCAACATCTTTCTGGCTCATCTGTCTGAAACGGCAGAATTTTTCGAACGCCCTTACGCCGTCACATAACCTGCTGTCACGAACTTCCTGATCATGACCAGCTTCATGCAATTGTCGTCAGATCCGATGATCTCGGATCGCTTCGAGCCCAGACCCGTGATACTCGCCTGCCCGATCCTATTCATTATAGCCTCACTCGACTCAGCATAGGCAACAAACTTGGACACCCCCGAGAACCTAAAATTGATGAGACCTTGAATAGAAAATGCTTTTTGTGTGTGAGATTGTCTCTGGAAC
>JABSOH010000046.1 GCA_013216065.1 Alphaproteobacteria bacterium | reverse complement strand
AGGCGCAAAAGCGCGTAGACGATTACGCCAAAGTCAAGGACGCTTCAGCGAGTGTTTTGAATAGGTTGATCAGGCTCTGTCTAAGACTTGGCCTCTACGAGGAAGCCTTGGATTGGTCGGTGGTGTTTCATCGGTCGTTTCCGCAGGATGCGCGCAGCCGTTTACTAGCAGCGGAAACCTTGACATTCTTTGATGATCGGGATGCCCTGAAAGCTCAAATCCAAGAGTGCTTGGAGGCGGAAGACTGCCGTATCCAGGCCGGAGCGTTGGGCTTGATTGCGAAGTGGCAATTAGACTCGTTGGAGGATCAGGCTGTGTTCATTGAGCAGTGGTGGCGAGACATCCCTGAATGTCCGTACGATCTAGACAGTTTCTTGCGGACGGGTGCGGAAGATTCCTCTTCAACCCTTTCGGTTGGAGTTTTTCTTGGTGATCTTTGTGTGCACTCCCCTGCGCAGTGGTTTCTGAATGCTTTTCCGTGTTTTCATCATACCTCAACGCAGTTCACGATTTATATCGACGGTGCGGATCACTGGGGGCGTGAGTATTTTCGCTCTTACAGATACGATGTTGTTGAAACCGATGAAATTGATACCGAGACTCTGTGCTGTATTATGGTGCGCAATGGCCATCAGACTATACTCGATTTATCCAATTTTTCTCAACATTCGCGCCTAGATGCCCTTGTGCATATGTCCGGCAGGAGGCGTGTTGGTTTAGTGAATCACACGGCGCACCTTGCGCAAAAAGATCGTTTAGGGTTCGACGCAGTTATTGTCTCTGACGAGGATGTACAATCGAGCGCGACGTGCCATGCATTGCGTGATCTCGCGTTTATACCGCCTGCACTGGTTCAACAGTGGTCACCACGCGAGGCAGAGGACTTTGTGATCGTGTTGGCCTTGTTGCCTAATCAAGTGTCTTCAGTACTTCCATCAATTGTTGCGCTGTTACAACTCGATGAGCGGATACGATTGAGTATTGATCAAACCCTCTGCGGAGAGCGCGGTCTTAATATCCTTGCTGCGGGTTTGCGTCGGCATAATGTCGCGGATTATGAGGAAAGAGTTGTTCTGTTTAGTCAGTCCGACTTTCGTCACCTCGACGAGATTGGTGAGCATCTTTGCACTGGCGATGTTTATTTATCTTTTGGAATGACTGGATATGATTTCGTCGCTTTAGAGCGTCGCGTGCCAATCGTTATTGCCCCCGAGGTGCAGTTGTCGTATGGCGGTCACTCGCGCGCCGTACTTGAAAATTTTGATCTGCCCATGATGCATCCAGTAGACTCCCCTACATTTATTGGTACGATTAAAAATTGGCTATCGCACCCGGATGCTTGGTCTGATTGGTACACCGAATATCAGCGGCAGTGCCAAAACCTTTCCGAGCCTGCGCACCATTTTGAGCGTATTCTCAAAGTTCAGAACCTGATGTTTCCCAAGAACTCATGACGATGTCGCACACGTCCTTTCTTTTGGATGAAACGCTGTACCAGAAAAATTTTGACTTCTGGATCGAGCGCAACCCCGGCTTGCAATCTCGTTTGCTTGGGTTGACGAAATTGAAGGGTATGCTGATCAGTCCAGAGGCCTCCGACGACTCTGAGGAAAATGGCGACACTAGCGATACTGTAGATATATTGGTCGAATCTCAGCAATACTTCGGCGAAGATGTGTGGCAACGCTCAAAAAAGCAAATCGATAATATCGATAAAAGCTTTATGACTGCTCCAATAAATAAAATGGCGAGTGTGCTTTCCGCGCCTAAACAAAATATAGTCTACAATGAAATTATAGTTGGAAAGCTTAAAAAATTTATCGATCATCACGCTGAGATTGATGTGAATGAAAGCATTGTGCGCAAAAGTGATCCTGCTCAAGTTGTAGTTTTTGGAATCGGGTTGGGTTGTCTGTTGCACCGTTTGGTATTTGAAACCCAAGTCAAGCTGGTCGTGCTACTCGAAGAGAGCATTGAGATGCTGCATCACAGTATGTACGTTATTGATTATGAGGAGATTTTTTCTGAAATTGAAGCACGAAAGGGTAAAGTAGTACTCTTTCTTCAAGAACTTGTAGACCATCATCAAGAAGTGCTTTTTGAATGTTTGCGTTATAATAGTTTTAGTTTTGTTCAGGCGGGTCGCGTTATTATCAATGATTTTAATGTCGGTAGTGTGGATTTTCATCAGGGGTTTTTAAATATAACGGTTTTATTGACATCGACAAAAGGATTTTTTCTTGATGAATTGATCATGATCAGAAATTATTCCAATAATGTTTATCGATATAAAGTACCTATATTTTATACTGATGAGGTAAAAAAACCGACATTGCCCTGCTTTATTATTGGTAACGGGCCATCGTTGGAAAATGTTTTTGAGATACTTCGTAAGTATCGTGACCAAGTGGTACTAATTTCCTGTGGCACGGCTATCGGGAGCTTGTTGGCGCGTGGGATCCGCCCAGATATTCACACCGAGCTTGAGAATGTTCCAGAAATACCTAAAATTCTTGAGATCATCAGTAAGGAACACGGGCTTAAGGGTATTCATCTGGTGCATACCTCAACGCTCAATGCTGATGCACCAAAGCTGTTCGAGCGTTCGACGCAATTCCACCGCTCTGGAATGAGTCAGTTTTTGCATCCTACACATTACCAGGGCCAATTGGTGCATGCGGAGCCTACGGTGACGAACGTAGGCTTATCGCTTGCTGGGCATCTTGGTTTTTCAGAGGTATACTTTTTTGGTGTCGATATGGGCACTATTGATGAAACGAGATTCCATGCTTCGAACAACATTTATGATAATGAAGAGGCATTAGAAAAGTTTGGTTGGTCAAAAAACGTGGGCAGCCCTGGTCTGCTTCCGATGTCTTTTCGTGCTACTTTTGGCGGTCAAGGCCAGACTAGCGATGTGATGCTTTTCTCACGTTCGAGGTTAGAGTCCGCGATTACGTATTTCCGTCGTTGTTATCTATGCAATTATTACAATTGTAGTGATGGTATTCAGATCAACGGCACAACCCCAAAGCTTGCGCATACTGTAGACATCACCAGCGATCCGCGGGCGAAAATCGATTTTATGGCGCGTTTCCATAAGATGGGACAAGAAGTTGATTCCCTTGGCGAGCCAGCATCGCATTTTGATCTGATTTTAAATCCTGACAGGATACACGAGTCGTTTAGACATTATCACGACATGATTGAAGAGCATCGCACCCCGGTGGACAAAGATACGGTTCATCCGTTATACGAGATGTTTACGGCTTTTGAGGAAGAGTTTGAGAGGTCTCAAAATAGTACGGATGAAGAGACTCGATCGCGGGGTTTCCATGGTGCGTTTATTTCGGGGTCATGGTGTTACTGGACGCACAAATACGTTGTGTTTGATGCCAATATGCCGGGGCATTTGCGTTCTTCGGCATCGGAGGTGTTTATTGAAGCATTGCACGGGGCGCTAGATTTAGCCGAAGAGAAAATACTCGCCCTTTCTGTCGAGTTTGACGATGTGCGTTTGGCGCGTTTGGCGGATGAGGCCGCTAAAGAGCATGCATTAAGCTGATTGTCCTGAGGGAGTTTCGAGCGTTTCGCCTGCTTCTTGTTCTTCATCATCGTGGGTGATCTGCTTCTGCCACATTTCGGCGTACAGCCCATCGAGTTCGAGCAATTCCTGATGGCTTCCGGTTTCAGCGATGCATCCGTCCTGCATCACGATGATTTGATCGGCATGCACCACGGTGGAGAGTCGGTGAGCGATGATCATGACGGTTCGGCCTTTGGATAGGCTGTTCAGGGTGTGCTGGATCTGGCGTTCGGTAGCGGTGTCGAGTGCCGAGGTTGCTTCATCGAGTAGCAAAATCCCGGGATTTTTCAAGATAGTGCGTGCGATGACCACGCGCTGTTTTTCACCACCGGATAGTTTAAGTCCGCGTTCGCCGACGATGGTATCGAGGCCTTCGGGCAGGTTCTTGATGAAGTTGTAGACCTGCGCCTGTTGGGCGGCGGCGATGACCTTGGCACGGCTGGCACCGGGGCGACCGTATTCGATGTTGTAGGCGATGGTGTCGTTGAACAGGATGGTGTCTTGGGGTACGACACCAATGGCTTTGCGTATCGAAGCCATGGTATAATGGCGTAGCGAGTACTCATTGAGCAAGATATCGCCACCGGAGTGGTCATAAAAACGGAATAACAGCCGAGAAAGAGTCGATTTCCCTGCTCCAGAAGGCCCGACGATGGCGACGGTTTTTCCAGCAGGAATTTCAAAGCTGATACCCTTCAGAATTGGGCGATTGGCATCATAATGGAAGTGGGTATCGGCAAATTTTATGCTGTAGGGGCCATGATCGGCCAGTTCAATGGCGCAGGGCTGATCGACGACCTCGCGTTCGACGTTCAGCACCTTGAACATCGCCTGCATATCGGTGGTGGCTTGTTTTAGGATATGATAGACCCAGCCTAGGAAATTGAGCGGCATGTAGAGTTGGATCATGAACCAGTTCAGCATGACGAAATCGCCCACAGTCATGGTGCCAGCGACGATCCCTTGCGCTGCCATGAGGGACAGCAGGAACATGCCGACAGCGATAATCACCGCCTGACCGAAGTTGACTAAGGACAGGCTGTAGATGCTTTTGACAGCAGCATTTTCGTAGTTCTGTAATGCCTGATCGTAGCGGCGGTATTCGTGTTCTTCGTTGTTGAAATATTTGACGGTTTCGTAATTCAATAGGCTATCAATCGCCTTGGTGTTGGCGTGTTCGTCCTGCGCGTTCATTTCGCGACGGAATTTGATGCGCCACTCGGTCACCGATAGCGTGAACGTGGCATAGACCGCAACGGTGACCATGATTACTAGGGCGTACATGAATGACAGGTGGATCCACAGAAATGTTGTGACCAGCAAGACCTCGAGTAAGGTCGGCATGATGTTGAGCAGCATGAAGCGCATGACTTCTTGGATGGCTTTTGAGCCGCGCTCGATCACGCGTGATAGGCTGCCCATATAGCGTTCAAGATGGAAACGCAGGCTCAGTGTGTGTAGATGCTCAAAAGCATCGAGCGCGATGTGACGCACTGCTAATTGTGCTACGCGGGCGAACATGATCTCGCGTAATTGCTCGAACAGAGTTACTGAGATGCGCGCCCCAGTATAGGCCAGAATCAGCCCAAGTGGTAAAGCGATCAAGGTGTTTTCGGTGATCGGCTCGAAAGCGTCGATCAGTTGCTTCGATAGATAAGGCGTGCCGACACCAACCAACTTTGCCAGCACCAGAAACACCATGGCGAGTGAGACCCGCCACCGCAATTTACGTTTTTCCGGGAACAGATAGGGCAGAAACGTCCTGATCATCGCCCAGTTCAGCGAATTGCTGTCAGGCAGATCGGTGTTTTTTTTCGGTAGCGGCTTGCCGGTAGATCCTGAGTGTTGGGCTGTGTCAGTCATAAAATATTAGCGCGATCCAACAGTAACTTGAAACGGGCATCGACAGCATCCATGAACTGTTCAGTAGTCAGCCATTTCTGATCGACACCGACCAAAAGCGCAAGGTCTTTGGTCATCTCATTGCCTTCGACGGTAGTCACGCAGGCTTTCTCCAGTAGTTCGGCAAAGCGGATCAACTCGGGCTGGTTATCGAAAGTGCCGCGATAGAACAGGCCTCGCGACCAAGCAAAGATCGAGGCAATCGGGTTGGTCGAGGTAGTTTTCCCGGCTTGGTGTTGGCGATAGTGCCGGGTGACGGTACCGTGGGCGGCTTCGGTTTCGACAACATCGCCGTCTGGGGTCATCAGTACCGATGTCATTAAGCCCAGTGAGCCAAAGCCCTGTGCCACCGAATCCGATTGCACGTCGCCGTCGTAGTTTTTTGCCGCCCAGATGAAGTCTCCGTGGGATTTCAATGAGAACGCCACCATGTCGTCGATTAGGCGATGTTCGTAGCTGAGTTTTTCGGCCTGATAGCGCTCGTGGAATTCTTCTTCGTAGATTTTAGCGAAGATATTTTTGAAGCGGCCGTCGTAGACTTTGAGGATGGTGTTTTTGGTCGAGAGGTAAACGGGATAGTTCCGCAGCAAGCCGTAGTTTAGGCAGGCACGGGCAAAGCCTTCGATCGAGCGATCGAGGTTGAACATGCCCATGGCGACGCCTGGGCCATCGAATTCGAAGACTTGGTGGCGAATGGTTTCGCCGTCGGGTCTCATCGGGGTGAAGGTGATCGACAGCAAGCCGGCCTCAGGCACTAGAAAGTCCGTGGCGCGGTATTGGTCGCCGAAAGCGTGGCGGGCGACAATGATGGGGCGAGTCCAATTCGGTACTAGTCGTGGCACATTGGCACAAATGATCGGTTCGCGGAACACGGTGCCATCAAGGATATTGCGGATGGTACCGTTCGGTGAGCTCCACATGTTTTTTAAGTGAAACTCTTCAACTCGGGTTTCGTCGGGAGTGATGGTAGCGCATTTGATGCCAACCCGGTGCTTCTTGATGGCGTAGGCCGAGTCCTTGGTGATCTCGTCGTCGGTCTCATCGCGTTTTTGTATCCCAAGATCAAAGTAATCCAGTTTGATATCCAAATACGGTAAGATCAGCTTGTCCTTGATCATCTGCCAGATGATGCGGGTCATTTCGTCGCCATCGATCTCGACGACAGGGTTTTTCACGGTGAGTTTTGCCATAGTGTCCTCTTGGGTTGCGTGATAGAGAACGATTGATGCACAAATTCATGCGCAACCAACCATCGTCCTCAATCGGTATTGGGATTTGTCAATAAAGTGCGGCAGTATTCTGTAAGATAATCTAAGCAATTGCGTGATGCATGGACTATTTATAGGCCAATTTACCCATCCGAACAAGACCACAACCTAGAGCATGATAATGCATATTGGGGTTCTTGCTATGGCCTTGTCGATTATTAAATTTGATATATTAGAGATTATTTTTAAGAAGCAGATTATTAGATCTGTTGCAAAAGCAGCGTTTTTTGAATAAGGCGCAATTCCCTCTTTTTCGTTCTGTACTCAAATCCTGCTATGATGTTGTTTATGCCAGCAATGAAGGAGAATTTTGCGGCACGGTGCATGACATTACCATCCGCGGACGCGCCCCAGAGTATTTCTGTAAGAGGACGAAATTCAAGTGAAAACAGACAAAAATCGGCAGTTTTTTTAGGAATTAAGGACAAAAATATGGTTATTTTTTTCTAAAATTCTACAAAATCGGCATGACCGAGCAAAAATTTTGTACATAATGACAAAAAACAATTAAAAATTCTTTTTTTAGTTGTTTTTTTCTTCTGTTTTCTGTGGAAAAGTGCGACCGTCACTACATCCAATGTTTCGGCCAAGTTCAGCTTGCTGTGTCTTGCAATGCTCTCATCGGCTTTTGCAGGTGTTCCAGATTGGATATTCAGTGTTGTGGCCAGAGATTAAGTAGCGTACTGAAGATTGCTTTTCTGCAAGAGCCAAGAACCGCAACGTTATCACAATCAGAAGCCGAAAGTTAAACAGCTCTAACCTTACAACTTTGAGTTGGTAGTTAGGGGTTGTTTTGTCCGTAGCCAAAAGTTCGGTCAAAAAACCACCCGGGGGAGTACCTGCCAAAACCTGCAGCGTGCGCGGGTTTCATCCCCCCAGTATATCCCGTGTCACCAAATCCCCCGTCATTGCTGGCATAACCAACATCACAGTAGGATTTTAGTGTAGAACAGGGAAAGGGAAATTGCATCTTAATTCAAAAAAAATGCTACTTTTGCAACAAATCTAATGTACCAGTTCAGCATGTTATAGAGTATCGCGTCGATATTGTGTCGCGTACCATGCCACAAAAAAAATTACGAAATATAATACCATGCGACAAATTACCTTAACCCAAGAAACACGTGAACATCAATCAGCGCGTAATGCTCTGATCACTGCTTGTTTTGCTGACCCTCAGCCCGGGCGTGCGGCCTTTAAACTGCGGGAAGATGTCGCACCCATCGACAAATTTTCCTACGTGGCACTCGACGGAGCAACAGTGATCGGCAGTTTGCGTTTTTATCCTCTGCGTCTACCCAACGATGCCGAGGTATTGATGCTGGGTCCCTTAGCCATTGCTCCCCTGCTACGTGGGCATCGCATCGGGCAAAGGCTGGTGCAGCATGGTGTTGACATGCTTAAGTCTACTAGCTACAACGGCTTGATCGTGATTGGCGATGCAGGTTATTTTACTGCGCTCGACTTTGACGTTGCCCTCACGCAGCACCTTAAGTTGCCTGGGATTGTCGCGCCGCTCACTTTGCTTGGCTTGGAATGGCACGTAGAGTTTCTCTCCCAACAATCGGGCATGCTACGCCGGATTGCATAAAAAATCGTACGTTTCTCGCACAGGAAACCTTGCGCAATGTAGTTTTTTTTAACTACATTGCGCTGACGGCAGAGTATAACAGGCTTTATGACATAGAAGCATTGCACAACCGTCGAAGGTAAAAAGCCTTTCGGTAAGCAGTTGGCAAAGCTCAAGGACAAACGCACCGTTGCCAGAATTTTGATGTGTATCAAACGTGCGCAATTGGGTGATTTTGGTGGTTACAGACCAATCAAGAACTTGCCGGGTTTGTATGAACTGCGCAAGCATTACGGTACGAGCTATCGTCTTTTTTCCTAATCATCAATAAATTAGAGTCGTATCATTATTGGCAGGCGCAACCAAACGAGGCCAGAAACGCGCTATTGAAAAAGCCGTTGAGTACCTTGCAGACCATGAAAGAGGCATGACAATGGTTGTGCTCTACACCATTTGATTCAACCCATCGCGCGCTGTTGCAGGATGCCGAAACCGCCACGTTTTATGTCGATGAAGCTCTTTCAGATGACGGCATGGATTGCTTTCAAGCTGGAATTGAAGGACGCTACGCAAGCCCGACTTGCAGCATTGTCGCACTTGCCAAGAAGAGCAATTTAAGCTGAAAACAGCTCTACCGGACTCTTTCAGCAGGCAAGTTTTATATGAAATCACCGACTTTGGCTGACAGTATAGTAATAAGGTATCTACCGATCAAAGGAGGTTTTGACATGAACAAGCAGGCTTTAAGTGACATTGCTCGCAAGAAACGATTTTCTCCCATGCCCAACAAACTGATAACATCACCAAAACCTGTCGATATTAGCCGCGAGACTTTTTATGAATGGAAAAGGCGCTATGCAGTAGCTGGCGACGCTGGGCTCCAAACCATGTCCTGAGAATCTGAAGCCCCAGGGAGATCGAAGAAAAAGATCCTGTACCTGCGTTTGAAGCGGCTGTAGCATAGCTTGGCTAGCCCGTATTCACTGGGCACATCCGACCAACGGTAGCCGCGCTATAGGCAAAAGGTGATCCCGAACAGAATCTTTCGATCATTAACCAGCGTCACTCCTCGCAACTTGTTTGGCAATAATGGCCTATTTTGCTGAATTATTCTTTGCTCAACCAAAATCTCGATGACATGAAACGCTCCCTGTTTCATCCCTTGAAGCACAATTCCTTAATTATTAGGCCTACGCCTTGGGGTGTGGATAATCCCCCCATTTTTAGAAGGTAGATACCCCCATTAACCTAGCGTGATTGTTGCATTTGTGATCCATTGTGTGTGTCTCATTGATAGTGTATTGATGTCATGGGAGAGTGTGAGATGAAACAGCTAGAATTCTGGATCATTTGCAACGTCTTTCTGCTGCGGGAGATCCTTTGGAGATTTTGTGTTGATTTCGAGGCCTTCCGTGTGACGCTTGATGCAGGATTGAAGTATTCACGCAGTAAGAAGGGAGGTCGTCCCCCGTATGACCTGATGTTCAAAGTGCTGATCCTGACTGCACAACACAACATGAGCGATGAACGGATGGAATTTCTGATCCGTGATCGTTTGGGTTAGATGCGTTTTCGGAGCTTCGATCTTGGACAGCCCACGCCTAGTGCAAACACGGTCCGCTTGTTTCGGGAACGCCTGATAGCGAGCGGTACGCTCAGTGCTCTTTTCGAGCGTTTTGAGAGACAGTTCAAACATGCGAGGTATTTTTCACGCAGTGGTCGGATTGTGGATGCGATGCTTATTGCAGCACTTTGGCAACACACGACAGATCAAGAAAAACAAGACCGACGCGCCAAAGATATCTGGCCTGATGCTCCGCATAAAACTGCTCAGAAGGACGTTGATGCGCGCTGGACGGTAAGGTTCAGCAAAACCGGAGGCGATGGAAAAGATATCGTAATCCCTCTGTTTGGCTATAAGAGCCATATGACCGGCGTTTTGGTTTTATTCGTGCTTTTGCTGTGATGGATGCTACGCTTTCAACCAAACCCTGACGCCTTCGCCCTCTGTACTGTCGGATTGGTGGCTGGATTGACACTCTATCTGAGCGGTTGGGATATCGAAGTCCGCGCAGTCCTTCGGCTCTACACTGCATTACCCGGCGATATCTGGCAAATCATCACCGAATTGGGCCACGGCGGCGTGCAATTGGCAATTTGCCTCGGTGGTGCTGGCGTCGAATACCTCAGGGGCGAGAAGTTCCGCACCAAAATCTGGCTATGGACGATCCCGGTGTTTTTATTCGCAGGCTTGATCAACCAAATCATCAAGCGTATCCTCGCTCGCCCACGCCCCAAAATGTACCCCGAACTTTACGATCCGCAATGGTGGGAACATACTGCGCACCTCAATAGCTTCCCCTCAGGCCACACTCTAACCAGTTTTGCTATCGTTGCTTTCCTGCTGCCTTTGTACCCCAGAGCCCGTATCCCACTGTTATTGCTGGCAACCCTTGCCGGAGTATCACGGATCATGGTCGGCGCGCACTGGCCAGGCGATGTGGTGTTCGGTGGCTTCTTGGGTTACGCCATTGGTATGAGTGTTCTGTACAATCACATCTCAAGCGAAACTACTCCATGATTGAGGCCACACAACACGCTCTATACAAAATACTCACAGCTTGATGCGACTGGATTGGCAAGGAAACTGCTTTCGATGACTTCATGGACGCGTGTTGCCCCAAAGATCGTATCTGCATCCCTGTGCTCACAGCCACTCCGCCACCACCACAGGGGTTTGACATACTAGGCTAGGCGCGCCAGTTGGGCAAGAGTCGGCAAAGCTGATCAGGATCAGCTTGAATTGCGCTAATCACGCCCGCGAATCGGGGCAGGATATCCCTACCAAACCAATCGTGTTCCTTAAAACAATCTCAGCAATTAGAAGATGTTACGGGCTATTGCGTTCTCAACAATATTTCGGAGCACGATTATCAAATTCGTCGCGACGGGATGTGGATAGGGGCGAATCCATCGATGACTTTTACAACAGGTCTAATATATCAAATTTAATAATCGACAAGGCCATTCGCACGCCTGAGTCCCGCCGACACCGAGCCCTGCCTTACAGGCATTGCACTTGCTGATCATCTTCGCCGTCGTTGGTTCCGGCACCGCCTCAGGGATACAGATCAACCTTATTGCGATTCCCTTTCAAGGCATATCCAAATGCTATAATTTTGATTATATATTTGTTATGACCTATTCTCTGGATTTCAGGCAAAAGGTGTTGTCGGTGCGTAAGCGTGACAATCCGACATCTCAACAAGTTGCCGATCGTTTTTCGGTTGGAATTGCAAGTGTCGCGAGGTGGTCGAAGAATCCTGCGCTCAAGGCTTACGTTCGTGT
>JABSOH010000045.1 GCA_013216065.1 Alphaproteobacteria bacterium | reverse complement strand
GCGTTGGCTCAGCATCCTTGTCTTTTCGGCTCTCCTCAGCGCTTGTAGCGGCTGGCAGACAGTGCATGTTAATCGCCCCGATATGACCAAACCAGATAGCCGCCTCGGTCAAATAGAAATCAATCTGGTATACAGTGTACTCGGCCAAGATCTGTATAATGCCTTGCTTGATCGGCAGGCAAAATACATGACCTCCGCCCCGAAACAATATAGGCTAGGATTTGCGATAACATCGACCAGTCGCAACCAAACCTACTTTACCGATGGTTCAGCTTCAGTGACACTCAAGCGCTACACCAGCAATTATACTCTTTACCACGGTGGCAACAGCCAAAATTTCAGTAGCACCACCGCAACAACTATCTCGCAAGATAATGCCCCATTCAACAATACTGAACTGGAAAAAAAAGCTGACCAGCAAGCCATGACCGTTCTAGCCCATGCCATGATAAAACAACTCGCGGTATTTTTGCGCCAACATCCTGAATGGTAAAGCAATGAAGCTGATGCCACGCCAGGTTAGTAATTTTTTGCGTAACCAACCCTGGACGGAATATCCGGTATTGCTGTTTTTTGGATACGCTGACGATATCATACATCAACATTGTGCAAAAATTCTGCAAAATACGGGTATTGATCGTCAAGATGCCTTTCAGTATCTGCGTTTGTACGGTAGCGAATTGCAGAATGATCCCAAACGCTTAATCCACGAAGCCAGCAGTAGCAGCCTCACCATGCAAGAACGCTGGATTGTAGTACAAGGCAAGACTGAAGAGTTGGAACCTGCTCTCAAGGTGCTTTGTGCGCCTGATATGGAAACGCGCTTTGGCAGCAATCATCTACTGATCGTGGTCGAGGACTTATCAGCGAAAGCCGCGATATTGCGTAAATGTGGCGATTGCCCGTGGGTTGCAGCGATTCCTTGCTACGAAACTGACGGTAAAACCTTGCATGAACACATCGCAGCATTCTGCTGCGAGCAAGGATGGAACTGTAGCCCCGAGGCTAAGGACTTGCTGCTCGACTACGCTGGGCATAATCTAGACAACGTACTGCACTTGCTCGGAAAGATCGTACTGCACGGCATCGAGAATCAACAGCTTGATGCCCGTACTGTCATGGCCTGCCACGATGGTGGTGATGACCAACAAAATCTGCAAGACTTTACTCTCGCAGCGTTCTCGGGACACGCATCAAAAACCGACGCGCTACTGCGCGGCCTACTCGAACAAAAAACCTCTGCCATTGTTCTGATTCGCACTCTCAGCCAACATAACCAGAAACTCTTGCGCCTACAGAACCTTGCACGTGAAACCTCGCTAGAGCAGGCAATGAAACATCATCATCCGCCGATTTTTTTTAAGCAAATTCCAGAAATTCGTCAACAATGTCAACGCTGGTCTCATTGGCAACTTCAAGATGTACTACAACAATTACTCAATCAAGAAATCTTGGCAAAGTCCACTCGATTTCATGACCTTGTCCTTTTGCGGCAATTGATTTTGCGCATCACAAAAACAGTGTAAAACCTACTTTTTGGCGCTACCTTCACCTTTTTCTGCCAATTGCTCCTGACGTTGGCGGTGTACCACCATAAAATCAATCGGCGACAGATTCAGAGCCGGGTATCCTGCTTCATGCGTTGCATGAGAAATGATCGAACGCAAAAACGGGAAGGTCATCCGTGGCGTTTCGACATTCAACAACAATTCGAGGTCTTCTTCTGGAATATTCCGCACCATCACCACGGCTGCATAATTAGCGCGCACTGTAAAGCGTACCGAGTCGTCGGCCTTGCTGATCACTTCGATCAAAATTTGCACTTCGTGATGCTCGTTATCATCGGGAATCGGGGAATGTTGCACATCGATTTTAATCTCGTTACTGCTGTCTCGTGCACCAGAATTTTCACCAGAATGAAAACTTTGCGGTGCACCGACATTATCAAAACTCAGCGCCTTGAGGTATTGCACTGCCAGCGCAAAAGCCGGATCGTCACTGTTGACTCTAGGATCATCTGCTGGATCACTCATGAAAAACTTTCCGTGTATAATATCTGAAGAATTGGGTCAAAGAGGAATCGGCTTAAGATTTTGTTGTATCAATATCAATTACCTTTTCTTCTTGAGAATTCGTTTGATAGGGTGTTCGGGTTTGTTCGGCATAATTATACGTAAAATGCATATTTCGTCGACGGTGCATCTGCTGCATGGACCCTATCAGCCCTGAATGCAAATACTTCCTGAGTTGCGGAATTAACAACAAAAATCCCAACATGTCCGTCAATAACCCTGGGAACAACAACAAGACTCCAGCCAAGAGTAAAGCAAAAGCGTCGATCATTTCAGCAACAATTGGTTCACCAATAGCCAAACGCGAACGAATTCGGCGAAAAACATCAAAGCCCTGACGACGCGCTAAAAACCCGCCGATCGCAGTTGTTGCAATCACCAGCAACACACAATTCAATCCACCAATCGCACCACCGACTTCGATCAGAAGCCAGAACTCAATCACTGGAACTGCCAGTATCAAAAAAAAGAAAAGCCGAAGCAATACACATCCTTAGAAGTAGTACAAGAAAACTTTTCGCCACAGTGGCGAACACCACGCTAAACATAATGCTGCATGTAGCTTACCGTATAAAGTATGCGGTGCTTACACAGCTTTTTCAAGGCTTGGCCCATAAAAACCCAGATTCTTCCATGATGCAGCATAAAGATTTTTTCACTCTGCTACCGCCTAGATATTGTTTTCTGCAGCCATAGGCCTCATATTGGGCTCATGTTTGACAGTTTTGCACCGCTTGATATCCTCATCCTCGCCGTCATCGCCGGTGTAGTGTTGTACCGCTTGTATCGGCAGTTCGGTACCCGCATCGATGTTAACGATACCAAAAAGCCATCTTATGACACTTTCGTTGCACCCGATGCACCAAAAAAACCAGCGACGATGCAACCATTGTTTAGCCCACAGGAATCGGTCACTGATCCTGACGAGGAATATCCATCTGATGATCGTTATGCCGAATTGCATAAACTCGACGAGACGTTTGACGAAAAGTCCTTTCTAGAAGGTGCCTCGATCGCTTTCGACATGATTGTCACGGGTCTTGCTGAGGGTGACACCAAAACTTTGAAGCCCTTACTAGACTCGGCGTTGTTTGATGAATTTTGTGCCGAGATCAAGCGGCGACGTAGTGCAGGTAATGAGACTGCGCCTAAGATCATCGGAGTTGATCGCATGGCAGTACGTTCGGTAAGTATAGAGGATTCTGTTGCAACGCTTGTAGTTGAGATCGAAAGCGAGCAAGTCCACACCGTGTGTAATGCGGAACGTAATCTGACCGAAGGTCACACCGATGAATTGCTGAACGTTCACGATGTCTGGCACTTCCAACGTAATTTAAAATCCCACAATCCAAATTGGCTGTTAGTGTTCACTAAAACCGAAGAAGACTCTGCTGATGACCCAGAAGAAGACCCGTCTGGTGACGTCTAAAACTCGATGGAACACTTTGCACAGCTGGTGATTCTGAATCTTCTGGTAGGTTGTAGCATCGCCACATTACCCCAAGCACCATCGGGCATACTGCGCGGAAACGATTCTGTTATCAGCCCTTCGAAGTGTTCCAGCACGCCTGTAGTGTTGAGGTCTTGACGGCGTGATCTTCTCCTTGCGTATCAAGAATATGCTTCGGTTTGGCAAGCGACGGCATCAAGGCCGAAGAGCACTATCGCTATCCGGTTCACAGCTATATCCATAATATTCCGCGCCTGAGTCGTGCCAAAATCACCAATCAGCCCGGATCACGCCCCGTTTCTATTCTACACCAAATGATACAATCAATCTGTTCCTCTTACACGTTCAAGGTTCGGAGTCGGGATTCTGCGCTCTAGTGAGCGTGTACCCCCGGGATACGCTGGCAACACTGACCATGCTTGCCATTCTCTCGGTCATGAAATGATCGCACAAAGTATCCTGCAAAAGCTAAGTAACGTAGCCCGCAATCAAGAGCTGGTTACACACCCAAGACCACGATACACAGTTGGAACTCTTACATAAAATCAGCTTTATACCTGTTTTTAAGACCATGAACCAACGTCCAACTGGCAATCTCGGAGTTGCACTGATTCCTGAAACCGCATTGGCCATTAATCCAAAGTTTCTCGCGCTAATCTTACCAATTTGGCTTGATGCTACACCTAATCCTGTCCGGTAAAAAGCAGTATCGGCGCTGGATCGTCACCGCCAACACCAGTGCCGTAATTCGGGGAATGTATACTTCGGCCGTAGCGAACATGCTAAGCGTTTCGCCGAAGCGATGCAATCCCGTGGAACGTTAACGATTATGTTGCCGATTAAGGAATGAAACTAATTTATACTTTTTTGGAGGTGCCGCACAAAAGCAACCAAACCATTACGGCGATTAGGAGAAAGCTGACGATCAAGACCCAATTGTTGGAAGAAATCGATAAAATCAAACCCAGCAACTACATCAGGCGGCTGCCCCTGAACAAGGTTGCGCACCAGAGCAATCAACCCACGCACAATCACCGCGTCGCTATCAGCGATCAGATTGATGCCGTCCTGTGTGCGCTCAACACACATCCAGACTTGACTCATACAGCCCCGTACACGATTTTTCTCGGTCTTAGCAGACTCATCCATCACGGACAGAGATTTGCCAAGATCAATGATATACTGGTACTTCTCTTCCCAGCTATCAAGAAATTCAAAATTCTGCCGAACAATTACGGCCTGATCGTGGAGAGTATACGCCATGGAGTTTCTCGATCCAATTTACACGTCGCGGCATACAGTCATGCCGCCTCCGATACACAGAGTCGTAAACCCTGTAGTTTGATGATCACGCTGCATGCCATACAAGCAGGTTGGTCAAATTTCGCGCACCTACTCTGCCCTTAAAGCAATCGCGCCTCCTTGCGGATTTACTCATTCAGAACCCCAGCCCATTTCACGATCGACCGCAAGCACTTGAGCAGCAAAGACCTCGTTAACCTCAATACGCTCAAGATCGGCAACCTGCAATCCTGCGTGCGCAAGAACTTTGAGCGAAGCCGGAATCGGTACGGTGCCCATAATATCTGGTGCAACACTTGCCGCTGCGCTGCTCTCGGGAGCCAATGCCGCAAGCTGCGCAGCTAACACTTCAAGAGTCTTGTCGGGTTTAAAATACTCATCCCGATCCGTTAGCGGTACATATTTAGCGTAATCAGAGCAATTTCTTCGGCAAAATACTGACTTTCTTGCGCTTGGTGCATCAATTGCTGCGAACACAGCACGAAGACACCCTGCACATGGCGAAACGTCTTCCAACGTTGCGCAATATTCTCAGCAGTAATCCCCTTAATGATTTGGAGGATGTATAGCACAGAAATTAAGTATTGTGAAATGGGTTTAGCTACGCTGTATCAACAGCACAGCGAATTGTATAAACTGCGGTGGACAGATACAGTTTTTCATGCTGGATGATCGCACACTTTGGATGGATGACGAACAGAATCAAAATCGTTTTCAATTATAATCGCACAGAATTCGCAAGGCAAAATAAAGAGTCTCCCATGGATGAACGCGTCGCACGACAAGAGGCAATTAACATTGTTGCCACTACCCCCCTGCGTCCCGAGGCACTGCTGCGTACAGAAGGACGGTACAACGCTAGCCATGAGGTGCGTATCCGTTACGTGCCAGATCGTTACCGTTTGCCTGAAGGTTCATTTCAGAACTATCTACTTACCCTGCCTGATACCGTGTGGCACGACATCAGCGAATCTGCTTTTGTGATTATGGACGATTTGAGTAACCAACTGGTGCCAAAGTGGATACAGGTTATGGTGCAAACGGCGACAGATGCTGCGTTGGTCGAGGATCGTCAGCCTCAATGGCAAAATGCTGCATTACTCTCTCGGCAGGTGATTTTTTGATCAAAGGCGTGTTTTCTTAAGTTTGACTTGACGAGGTTGACCATAAAGCGTGTGAAGACAGATATTTGTATTTTAGTGGCAGCGCAGATGGGTGCACGCGTCACCCCTTGAGCGGGTTCCATGTGGGGGACTCTGTCTGAACTATGACTGTATGCCGTCAAAAGCACTGATTGACGTTGCCACCATGCCCCATTCTATGTGCCACAGCACGGCCTTTGGCGTGGAAGAGATGGAATCTGTGGTTAAGATGGATCTGGTTGCTGATCATATTCGTGGGGTCATTGAGACGATTGCCCCGCACGATTCAGTAGAGCATTTCGAATTTCTTAGGATCTAGGTGGTTACGGCCAGAGAAAAATTTGTTGATCTGCGGCAGGTGCAGGCCCGCTGAAACATTGGTTGAAGAAAATATTGGGGCTGGCACCTGACTTAAAATAAGTTTAGGTGTTGTCTATGCATGTAAAGCATTGTCAATGATCAAGAAACAAGCAACTGGAATTAATGAAATACTTTGTTTCAAGTTTGATAGCGGGAACAGCAACCGAAGTGGCAGTGTCTGGTATTTTGAAGAGAAGACTGTAAATTAGATTGTGTATTCACTTACCATTAAACCCTGAGGGAGATAAGCACCACGAAATAAAAAGCATTCGAAGCCTTTGCGAAAGAGGGCGCCCAAAGCCTGAAGACCAAAAAAGACCTCAGTGACTTCAGCCGTGTGCTCAAAAAATCACTGTTGAAGCCGCGTCAGGTGCCGAGCTGGATGATCATTTAGGCTATGATATACCAAGTCAGTGGTAATTTGAGTAGCCGTAATGGCTATTCCAGAAAAACCCTATATACTGATGATGGCGCCATTGATATTGAAGTGCCACGGGATCGTGAGAGTTCTTTTGAGCCGCAGTTGGTCAAAAAGCAGCAAACCCGCCTCACAGGTATGGATGACAATATCTTGTATCTCTATGCCAAAGGCATGACCACCCTTGAAATTGTCACCGTTTTTAGGGAAATGTACGATGCTGATGTTTCGGCAGGATTAATCTCCAAGGTCACCAATGCCGTTATGGACGAGGTAATACAGTGGCAGTCGCGTCCACTGGAGCCTGTATCTACCTGGATTGCATTGTCGTGAAAGTCAGGCAAGACAAACAGGCGATCAACAAAGCGATCTACCTGGCACAACCTTGAAGGCCACAAGGAGCTTTTGGGCATGCCGGGAACGAAGGTGCCAAATTCTGGTTGGGCATTTTAACGGAACTGCAAAATCGTGGCCTTCAAGATATACTGATCGCCTGCGTAGACGGTCTCAAGGGCTTTCCCGAGGCCATACAGACGGTTTATCCGCGTTCAAGTTGTGCATTGTGCTATAGTACGCTACAGCATGAAATTTGTTCCCTGGAAAGATTACAAGGAGATCGCCGCAGACCTCAAGCGTGTGTATCAGTCCGTTACGGAGGAAGATGCGCTCTTGGAACTGGATCATGTCGAGACCAAATAGGCACCCGCAAATCTGTCGTTTCTGGCGTCAGAATTGGGTCAACCTCAACACACTGTTTACCTATCCTGAAGACATCCGCTGAGCGATTAAGAAGCGCAAGTTGTTTTCTGGTGACGATGCCGCCAAGGGGAAAGTCTATCTGGCTATCCGGGAGGCATCAAAAAATGGACCATGCTGATCTACAACTGGCGTTCGGCATTGAATCACTTGATGATTGAGTTTGACGAGCGATTGTCAGACCATGTTTGAAATGGCAGATACACAGAGTTATTTACAGCCTCTTGAAGCGTGGTGTAAGGTAATGTGTGAAGGTCGCAACTATAGGCTTACAGTTTTTTTCTGTTCCATCCATTATCGTCGGTGGCTCTGCGGCGTTCGTTTTGAATTTGATGACTCGATGACTAGGAAATCATTATGAAGAGCCTTCAACCTGATCATGATCAGGATGAAAATAGGCGGCGATTGCCATCGTCGGGGACATTTATGATGTACGCCGACCGTTATGATGTACGCTGACCGTTTGTGGACACGAAATTTTTTGGGTCTCTTCCTGAGTCAATTTTTCGGTGCATTCAACGATAACCTATTCAAGGTTGCCCTGATTACTCTGTGGGCATTATCCGCAGAGACATTGCCCCTGCGCCCTGAAGTCCTTGCGATGGTGGCCAACGGGCTGTTTATTTTGCCTTTCGTTCTGTTTGCAAAATTAGGTGGCATGCTAGCTGATAACACCAATCGTGCGCGTTTGGTGCAGAGGATAAAATTGCTCGAATGCGGAATCATGGCATTGGCCATGATGCTTTTTCTGATGGGGCAGGGTACCGTAGCAACCTTTGCTATGCTGAGCGTTTTGTTTCTGATGGGGGTACAATCCACTCTGTTTGGCCCGGTGAAGTACGCCATTTTGCCGCAGATGGTGCGTGGTGGTGGTCTCATGCGTGCTAATGCCCTGGTCGAAGGCTCAACTTTTCTTGCGATTTTGTTCGGGATATTGATTGGTGCATTGATGATCGAGCAAGGCTGGATAAGGGTTCTTTCCGGTACATTGCTGGTGGTGGCTGGGTGTGGTTTTTTGAGTGCTTTGCTGATTTCAGTGCCGCAAATGGCTGTGCTACGCTCTGGAAAAACCGAACATCAAGTACCGTTTTTTCAGCATTTTTGTGATTTTTTTAGCGAATCGTCTCGCGCAGGTTTGATCATCGCTATTTCGTGGTTTTGGGCCATCGGAGCGATACTGGTGGCACAATTACCGATCATTGCGCGCGGGGTATCCGAATATCCTGGCATGATTACGTTTTTTCTCGCAATTTTGCTTATCGGAATTGCACTCGGAAACGGCATTATTGCGTATTTATCTACAAAATATTCTGTAAAAAACCTACTATCCTTGAGTGTTGTTGCCTATCTGGCCATGGGGCTATTGTTGTGGAACTTTGCCTTTTTGCTCGCACCGCTAGGCATGATGAATGCTGTCGACATCACAAGCTTCGTCTCAAGTGGACTTGGAATGCATTTTGTTGCGGTGCTGTTGGGCCTCGCTGTATCCGCAGGTATTTTTAGTGTTCCTCTGTATACTGCTCTGCTTAATGTGAGCGTTGAAAACGTGCGCGGGCGGAATATTGCGCTCAACAATTTTTGTAACGCTGTCCTGATCGTACTGTCTTCGGTGCTGGCGATTGGGTTGTTGTTCTTCCTCAGTTTGTCCGGGGTCTTTGTAGTGTTTGCGATGTTGCACTTGCTGGGGATTCCTGCGGTAATGCTCGCGCGCGGGGATAGCCTTAGCCGTATGGTGCTACGCGTGATTTTTCGTGTTCTATACCGCGTCAAACTTCGGGGGCTAGAGCATTATCCAGTGCATGCAGATGGGTTGATCATTGCGTGTAACCATCTTTCCTACCTCGATGCACCACTGTTGTTGGGCTTTTTGCCGCGTAAACCGGCCTTCGTGATCGACAAGGAAACCATAAAGCTGTGGTGGATACGGATCTGGTTGGGTGCTTGCAAAGTGTATCCGGTGGATAGTCAATCGCCATTTGCGATGAAGACCGTGATCAAAATCCTACAATCAGGCGAGCATGTGGTGGTTTTTCCGGAAGGGGCGATCAGCAGTACAGGGCGGGTGGGTAAAATCTATGCTGGTATGGGCGTGATTGCAAACCATACAGGTAAGGCCATCCTCGGGGTGCGGGTTTCAGGTCTTGAGCTTACGTGTTTTGGGCGCATGCAGGGTAGTCCAAAGCGGTTATTTGCGCGGGTGTCTCTGGATATTACCCCGGCGCGAGTAATTGATGTGCCGCCAACTCTTACTGGTAAGATGAAGCGCAAATTCATCCTTGATGAGAGCGCCTTAATGATGCGTGAAGTTGTGTTTCACACTAGCCCGTATCGCCAGCATATATACCAACAATTATTGAACACCGTCCGGGACTATGGTCTAGGCCGAGTGGTGGTCGAAGACCTTCAAGCCCCGCCAATGAAGTACCGAAAATTGTTAATTGGCAGTCAGGTACTTGCGCAACAATTTGCGCGCTTAGCGCCTTTTGGTGGTGGCGTTGGAGTGTTGTTGCCGAACTCTCAAGCGGTGATCGCAAGCTTCTTTGCCTTACAGGCGATTGACCGAATCGCCGTAATGCTCAATTTTACGGCTGGCAGCGCGAACTTGATTGCTGCGACGCAGGTCTCGACGATCCAAGCGGTGATCACTTCGCGTCGCTTCGTCGAATTGGCAAAGTTGGATGAGACCATTGATGCCTTAAGCGCTCATGTCGAGATCGTATACCTAGAGGATGTGTACACGCAAATCTCCGTCTTGAATAAACTTGCGGCCTTTGCGAAAGTACAATTCGGTCTTATAGCCCGCCCTCGAGTTGGTTCAGATAGTACTGCGGTGATTTTGTTTACTTCAGGGTCTGAGGGCGTGCCAAAAGGAGTCGCACTTTCGCACCGCAATATTTTGGCGAATGTGTATCAGGCCTTGGCCGTAGCGGATTTTTCTGCCGCTGATCGACTGTTCAACCCTTTGCCAGTGTTCCACTGCTTCGGCTTGACGGCGGGGGCTTTGTTGCCAATCCTCTCTGGAGGACGATGCTTTCAATTCCCAACCCCGTTGCGTTATCGCCAGATTGTTGAGTTGATCTATCAGTGGAAGGCCACGGTGCTGTTTGGTGCTAATAGCTTTCTCAGCAGGTATGGCGAGGTCGCAAGTCCGCAGGATTTACAATCTCTACGCTACGTTTTTGCAGGGGCAGAAAAATTACAAGGCGAAACCTATCAAGCTTGGCTCAACAAGTTTGGCATACAAATTCTTCAAGGGTACGGCGTGACTGAAGCTAGTCCAATTCTCGCTGTCAACACTCGTGCCTTTCATAAGGTAGGCACTGTAGGGCTGCCCTTGCCGGGGATAGAATGCCGTATTGAGCCTCTGCCAGACCTACCAGATCCTGATTCCGGTGTCTTGCACGTGCGTGGTCCGAACGTCATGCAGGGTTATATATTGGCGGATAATCCTGGCGCGATCAGGTCGTTGAAAGATGGTTGGCACAATACTGGCGATATCGTGCGGATTGATGAGGAATTTTTCGTGTCCATCCTTGGGCGACAGTGTCGTTTCGCTAAAATTGCTGGTGAGATGGTTTCTCTGGAGATGATCGAGAACCTGATCTCTCATCTATGGCCCGAGCACCAGCATGCGGTGCTGTATCGTGAGCATAAGCGCCGTGGTGAAGAGATTGTGCTGTTTACCGAAAACTTGCATGCAGGACGCGATGAAATACTCACCATGTTGCACACTGAGGGCAAAAGCCTGCTGATTATGCCGAGCCAGATTGTGGTGATTGCCGAGATTCCTTTACTCAGCACCGGAAAGGTTGATTACGTTCGCCTCGCCGAAATGATGTAGGTGTATCCTATTAGCCCGACATAACAGGACACCTCTAAGAACTGATTTTTTGTCGTTTTGCGGGCAAGTTTTAAGGGTTATCTTTGTTGAATTTATCGCTATTTTTGAAGTTTTTACCTCCATTTAGAGGCATTTTGGTAGCCGGATTCATCCGGTAAGCGCTCGTCGCTTGAAGAAGACCAGACGCTTCGTGTTGCTGGCGATGTTGGCCAGGGTGATCTTTGCTCTCGCACGTGCAGGACCAATGGCGCGAATGGAGAGAACCATGCGCTGCTTCTGTTCGGCAAAGGCATGGCGAGAACGGATACGCGATCTGCTGGCGTTGCCGCGTGCGATGCGAGACGGCATGGGTTTACCTCGGGG
>JABSOH010000044.1:7580-11775 GCA_013216065.1 Alphaproteobacteria bacterium | reverse complement strand
AAATTCGGTCAGGGTTCAAGAACAAGATCGCTGTATCTCAAGCGATGACAGGGAGGGAATTGTGCGAAATATTGCCCTTGGATTACAATGCGATTATAGAAAATCGCGCCAATGACAGAGAGGACGATTTCAATCAGTTTCTTAGCAACTTAACACAGATTGAACCTGTAATGAATTGGATGAAGACTAATAAAGGGCAAACAAAATAGTTGGCTTCGTATATAATTCTCATAAAATATATGCAAATTCCTTAAATCATCAGGATTCAACAATTTCTTAAAAAGAATCTTCAATATATCAAATTCAATAATCGACACGACTAGTAACGGCAAACCGCTGGGCCTAGGCATTGTCTCAGACCAAGTTTACGTTTTTGTGATTATGTTCGGATATACTTTACGAATCAATACATTTCATAGGAACCTTGATGGCCGCTATCGTTACACGCTTTGCCCCGAGTCCAACAGGGATGCTGCATATTGGTGGTGTGCGCACCGCGTTGATCAACTGGCTTTTTGCGCGCCGGTATGGTGGGTGTTATTTGGTGCGTATCGAGGATACGGATCGAAAACGCTCAACACCCGAAGCGATTAGCGCAATTGAACACGATCTAAGGTGGCTAGACCTGCAAGGAGATGCTGCTATTGGCTTTCAATCAACGCGCCTTGAGCGCCATCAAGAAGTGGCTTTGCAGATTCTTGATGCAGGTAAAGCTTATCGCTGTCAGTGTAGCCCCGAAGAACTTGATGCCATGCGAAGCGAAGCACGTGCTGCCGGACGCACCCGAGTCTATGATCGTCGTTGCCGCGAGGCCAAACTTGCCCCCGACACCCAGTGCGTGGTGCGTCTTAAAGTCCCAACATCTGGTGAAACCGTGATTGAAGACATTATTCAAGGCAGTATAGCCATGGAAAATGATCACCTTGATGATTACATTTTGCTGCGCGTCGATGGCACTCCAACCTATATGCTGTCGTGCGTGGTCGATGATGCCGATATGGGCATAAGCCACGTGGTCAGGGGCGACGATCACATCAACAATGCTTTTCGACAGCTTCAACTGATTCGCGCAGTGAATTTTCCTGAACCAGCCTATGCCCATCTTCCTTTACTGCACGGTGACGATGGCGCGAAACTATCCAAACGTCACGGCGCTCTTGGGATTGCGCATTATCAAGAACAAGGCTACCTACCCGAAGCCCTATTGAATTATTTGATGCGTTTAGGTTGGGGTAAGGGCGAAGAAATTTTGTCTTTGTCACAGGCAGCAGAAATTTTTGATTTGGCAGAGATGAGTAAAGCTCCAGCGCAAGTTGATTTTGCGCGATTGAACTATTTTAATGCGCAATACATCCGCTCTCTTGCCGACCACGATGCAGATGGGTTGATAGACAGAATGGCGGAATTTGGACATTCAAAGTACACGTCCTTGCAGCAGGGTCTGCTTCGACGTGGCATCCTTAGCTTGAGCCAGCGCACAGAAACCTTGCAAGAGCTTATCTTGGCAGCAGAGATATATCTGAAAGCTCCGAAATGGCCGTTGCAGGAAAGCAAGGCAGAAAAGCAATTCTTGAGTAAAGTCCCCAACGCTGGTCTTGATCAAATACGAGTGCAATGCCCGGATTGGGATTTTTCCAATGCAGTGACACTCAAAAACCACATCGAACAGCACGTTGCGAAGCATGGGGTCGAATTTGGTCAAGTTGGACAGCCCTTGCGTATTGCGCTAACAGGTACCATGCGGGCACCGGATATTAGCGAGATTATGCATACCCTTGGCTGTGTCGAAGTTCAGCAACGCATTATTAGTGCGTTAGAGTATGCGCACAAAGTGATGAAATACCCAACAACAACCCGATGAAAACCTGAGACGTATAGGTCCGATAGTAGATTTGGCAAGGATGCAACTACTCTGCAAACACCAGATGATACCTCCACCGGCTGACGCTCTCTGCCCAATAAGCGTCTGTGTCCGTTTGTTCTCCAAATCAGATGAAGTTGAGCGACCAAGGCATCAAAATCAATTAGACGGATACCCGACAAACGAAAAAAACAGATCTGGACGGCCAAGCAAGATGGACACATCCATTAACCCTATTCTTTTGCCCTGTTTTGAGAGAATGATTTTGATTTTCTGTGATAGATGAGCAGTGATTTTTGCCTTAGCTCGCCTGAGGCCGATTGTACGGAAGTGAACCCCATACGATATTTTTGTTCCGCAAAGACGTACCTCGACCCGCAACCTGATGCGTGATCTGGTCATGTTGCTTCGCGTCCATGCGCATGGGCTTGTCTCCGGGTTTTCTGGTGATGAAGATGGGAAACCCGCCCATGTTATTTGAGAAACTCCTCGTTTGCCTGAGAACAATACGCTGTCTCTGCCCGAACTTCCAAACCCGTGTTGTTTCCTTGTGACGATTTCGGGAAGGAGCCCACCACATCGTGACGCGCAGCATCCGTTACGGCAGAGGCACGAATGAAACCAAAACGACGGTCGATCGCCACATGGCTTTTACAGCCGAACAGGGGCATCGCAATATCTTTCCCATCGCCTTTCGCCTTGCTGAATTTCACCGTCCAACGGGCATCAACGTCCTTCCGGCAACCTTGTGCCGGGCATCAAGTCAGATATTCCCAGCGCTTTTGCCTCCTTATGATCTCTTGTTTCTCTTGTCATCCGTTGACCTGCAACAAGCGTCGCATCCACAAATCAGGCCGACACGGACAGAATACCCTGCCCGGACGAGCGGCATCTCAAAATACAGCACCCAGCGTGTCGCTCGCCGTTAATCGTTCCCAAAACGACCGGTGCATCAGGCGTCGCTTGACCCAACTGAAGGCTCGGAAAACGCAACCAACCCAGACGATCACGGATCAAAAACTCCATCCGCTCATCATTCATATTGTGCCGGGATGCAAAAACCAAAATCTTCAACATCGCAACAGGATCATACGGAGGGCGACCGCTCCGCTTACTCCGTGAATACTTCAATCCCGCATCAAACGTCTCGTGGAAAAACTCGAAATCAACACAACCAGACAAAATCTCCAAAGGACCACCCGCAACAGACAGACGCTCCAAATGATCCGACAAATCAAAAAATCCCGCCTGATCTACCGTTCAAACTCCCAGAAATCATCCAATACACCCAACCCTTCGTTAAGGAATCACAATGCAAAACAACAGTCAGGTTATATAAAGGTATCCAGATTTTCATGATAGATAAACCCTATAATGATTTGGAAAATCATACGGCACAGAAAATTAAGTATTGTGAAATGGGTTTAATAGATAATCCCCATAACTTGCCCTGAGCACAGAGCATCCTGAAGCTTGACACAGTACAGGAATTTGCCTATGGAAGCACTCAACAACGTGAGACGAAAAGCGTAACCCCACTAGCGGCGAGCCGATATAGATCAGAAGGTTTGTTCGTAGAGATGAAGGAGCCTTCCGGTGAAAAGAACATTCCAACCCAGCAAGTTGATCCGTAAACGCCGTCACGGCTTCCGTTCGCGCATGGCGACCAGCGGTGGCGTAAAAGTTTTGGCACGCCGACGGGCTAAGGCTCGCAAGAGCCTCTGCGCTTAACGGGTTGTTTCTGTTGAATGATGCAGGTGCTGAAAAGACGCTGCGAGTTTGTGCGGCTGAACAAGGACGCTGCAAAAATTTTCCGACCCGGCTTCGTCCTGCAAGTCTTGCCAATGCCCAAGTCTGAGGCGATTACTCGGATCGGCTTTACTGTCACCAAGCGCATTGGTAACGCCGCGACGCGCAATCGCGCCAGACGGCGATTGCGCGCGTTGTGGCGTGCAATGCTGCACGATCAACACCTCGGCCAACGTCTGCAAGGCTACGATTTTGTGCTGATTGCCAGGACTGAAACACCTACCCTGCCCTATCGAAGCCTGTTAGAGAGTTTGCGTCATAGCCTGAGGCACGGTATGTCCAAAGTGGATCGTCGCGGTTAAGGCTCTCAAAAAAAGATCTGCACCGTCTACAATCGCTGGGGCTAGTCTCTGGTTTCTTTACAACCTCGCATTGGATCACACCTGAGAACCGTTATGGACGAAAAACGCAACATAATCCTCGCCCTTGCGCTGTCGGGGGTAGTGCTATTGAGTTGGCAGTATTTCTTTGTCCCACCGCCCTTCACGCCCGAAGCAACACAGACCCAAAGCGAAATCGTAGCGA
>JABSOH010000044.1:0-7565 GCA_013216065.1 Alphaproteobacteria bacterium | reverse complement strand
CTCAGGCTGAAGCAGTGATCGGGGCGGCGAAATCCACCCTCGGCACCCAAGTCCCTGATGCTAGCGCAGAATCTCTGCGCGTACAGATTGATACGCCTGACAGCAGTGGTTCGATCAACCTGCTTGGCGCCAAGTTCGATCAACTCTCTCTGCGCGATTATCAGCGAACCCTTGATGCTGATAGCGACATCATCGAATTATTGCGCCCCGGTACACAGTCCTACTACGCCAGCTACGGCTGGATCGGCGAGGGGACGACCCTGCCCGATCAGCAAACTCTGTGGCAGGCCAATCACAAGGCACTAACGCCAGAACAGCCCATACGTCTGACTTGGACCAGCCCCGAACAAGTGACTTTTGCCCTCACAGTGTCGATAACGGATCGTTTCTTGATGTCAGTGCAGCAATCGGTGATCAACAATTCTAGCAAAACAATTTTCCTTGCCCCATACGGCTTAATTAGCCGAGGCGGCACCCCTGAGACCTTCGGATTCTATATCCTGCACGAAGGACTAATCGGGGTTCTTGGCGATGCCCTGCAAGAGATCGACTACGATACCCTGCTCGACGATAAGCGCATCCGCCAAAGCTCGGATAACGGCTGGCTAGGCATTACCGACAAGTACTGGCTGGTAGCACAGATCCCAGCACAAGACCAGAAGTTCAACGCAGCATTCTCTGCTCAAGAAGTCAACTTTGAAGCCCGTTACCAATCCGACTTCGTACTTGATGTCCAAGCCATTGCTGCTAACGCCACCCACGACTACTTAAGCCATCTGTTCGTTGGTGCCAAAGAAACCACCCTACTCGATCGCTATCGCGACGAACGCGGCTTCAACCGCTTCGACCTTGCCGTGGATTTTGGCGTAATGTACTTCATCACCAAGCCAATTTTCTACATGCTCGACTATCTGTTCAACTTCTTAGGCAACTTCGGGCTGGCGATTCTGGTCCTGACCATTGGTATCAAAATTATTTTCTTCCCACTGTCGAACAAGTCCTACGTTTCCATGAGCAAAATGAAGCTCTTGCAGCCCAAGATGACCGAGTTAAAGGAACGCTACGGCGATGATCGTCAAAAACTTAATATTGAGATGATGGCAATGTACAAACGCGAAAAGGTGAACCCTCTCGCGGGTTGTTTGCCGATCATGCTGCAAATTCCAGTGTTTTTTGCGCTCTACAAAGTGCTATTCGTCACCATCGAAATGCGCCATGCACCGTTTTTTGGTTGGATCAGTGATCTTTCTGCCCCCGATCCCTTGGGTGCATTGACTCTGTTTGGCCTGATCGACTGGCAAGTACCAGCAATCCTCTCCATGCTGAATATCGGATTGTGGCCTTTGATCATGGGGGGCACAATGTGGGCGCAACAGCGTCTCAACCCTGCACCCACCGATCCAATTCAGGCACGGATTTTTGGTCTGATGCCCATCTTCTTCACTTTCCTTCTGGCAACTTTTCCGGCAGGATTGGTGGTCTATTGGGCGTGGAACAACACGTTGACTATTGCTCAGCAGTGGGTCATCATGCGTCGCCTCAGAGCCAAAAATGCCAAGCAGACCTGAGGCTATTTTCGCGCAACCAGCGCAATTCTTGACCAGCAGCCCTGATCTTGCGCATCTGCCCGAGACCGACATGCCCGAAGTGGCCTTTGCCGGACGCTCTAACTGTGGCAAATCTAGCTTACTTAATGCGTTGATGGGGGTCAAAAACCTCGCCCGCACCAGCAACACACCGGGGCGTACCAAGCTCTTGAACTTCTTCAGCATTGGCAAAGCCTTGATGTTCGTCGATCTGCCGGGATACGGTTTCGCACGCACTACCTGTGCCGAGCGCGCGCAATGGCAACAAAACTGGCAAGCCTACATTCAAAAGCGTACCGCCCTTCGGCATGTGTTTGTGCTAATTGATTCCCGCCGTGGCTTAATGCCGATCGATCGCAACATCATGTCGGGCTTGGATAATGCTGCAACCTCGTATAGCATTGTCTTAACCAAAGCTGATAAAATCCCAACCAGAATTGTTGAACAAACCCAAACGCTGATCGCCGAAACCCTGACTGAACACCCTGCCGCTTGGCCTTTTCCTTTGGTGTGTAGCGCAAAAAAGTTGCAGGGTATTCAGGAACTGCGCCAAGAGATTCTGATTAACATCAGGTAGCAGCAACGCACCAAGAACAGAACCGAGAACCCACACGAGAGCACCGATGACGAACGTCCTTGCCGAACGCGCCATGATACTTTCCGAAGCCATGCCCTACCTGCAACGCTATGCGGACAAAGTCGTGGTGGTGAAATTCGGCGGCCACGCCATGATCAACGATGCCGCAAAGCAAGGATTTGCTCGCGATGTCGTGCTGTTGCAGCAATGCGGGATCAAGATTGTGATCGTCCATGGCGGCGGACCGCAAATCGGCGACATGCTGAAGAAGCTGGCGATTCCGACGCAGTTTCAAGATGGTTTACGCATCACCGATGCTGCGACGATGGAAATTGCCGAGATGATTCTGTCCGGCCTGATCAACAAAGACATCGTTGCTCTGATCCAGAACGCTGGCGCGCGTGCAGTGGGCATTTCTGGCAAAGATGCCTGTACAATTCAGGCGCGCAAAATCACCCATAATTCTGGCGGCGTAGCAGTAGATTTGGGCTTCGTTGGCACGCCAGAGAAAATCTACACCGGGTTGCTCGAACAATTGTTGGCGGGAAATTTCATCCCAGTGGTCGCGCCGATTGGCATCGGCGAAGACGGTGCGACACTGAACATCAACAGCGACGCCAGTGCCGGAGCTATCGCCTCCGCCTTGCATGCCAAACGCTTGTTGTTATTAAGCGACATCCCGGGCGTCTTGGATCGCAACAGGCAGTTGATCTCGCATATGGATCAGGACCGTGCTCAAGCCGCATTGACCGACGGGACTGTGCAGGGCGGGATGATTCCAAAGCTTGAGACTTGCTTGAGGGCCGTACAAGATGGTCTTGAGGCCGCCGTTGTACTCGATGGGCGCAACGATCACGCTACACTGATCGAATTGCTATCAGATCAGGGTTCAGGCACGCTGATTGCCTAATCCTCTATGCATCAAGAATTCAGCCATGACCCCCGCAACCCCTCGAGCTGATATCTGGGGCTGTTTGACCTCAATAACGCCCTGTACTCGCACCGCTATAATCTGTTCCAGTCAGTTTCGCACATGACGCAATTCATCATCGAGCGTTTTGGCCTTCACCACGACGAAGCCCCGCGCGTTGCAAAAAAATCCTTCCTTGAGCTTGGCACCACCCTGCGCGACCTGATGAACTATCACGATATTGCACCGGAAGCTTTTTTAAGCTACGTTCACGACATTGACTATTCTTCTCCCCCCGAATCCCGAACTGGATCGTTTTCTGCACCGATTGCCGAAGTGGCGTGCGCCCGCGCTGTCGTCGAATGGAGTGAACTGATTGGGGGGAAAGCATGAAAATAAAGGCCGCGGTTGCATGGAAGGCTGGCGTACCACTTGCCATCGAAGAAGTTGAACTCGAAGGGCCGAGTGCCAACGAAGTCGTGGTCGAATTGAAGGCGACGGGAATTTGTCATACGGATGACTTCACGCGCTCTGGGGCGGATCCTGAGGGGATATTCCCCGCGATTCTTGGTCACGAGGGTGCCGGGGTTGTGGTCGAAGTTGACAGCACAGTACGTTCGTTGAAGGTCGGCGATCATGTAATTCCGTTGTACACACCGGAATGCCGGGAGTGCGATTACTGCACTTCGGGTAAGACTAACCTTTGTCAGGCGATCCGCACAACGCAAGGGCAAGGCGTGATGCCCAATGGTAGCAGTCGATTTTCCATCGGCAAAGAGAAGATTTTCCACTATATGGGCACTTCGACCTTTGCCCAGTATACGGTGGTGCCAGAAATTGCCTTGGCCAAAATCCGTGAGGACGCGCCCTTTGATAAGGTTTGCTACATCGGCTGTGGAGTGACTACAGGCATCGGCGCGGTATTGAATACTGCCAAGGTCAAGCCAGGGGATAATGTCGTGGTGTTTGGGCTTGGCGGAATCGGACTGAATGTTATCCAAGGGGCGCGGATTGCTGGTGCGGATCGTATCATTGGGATAGATCTTAACCCGGCGCGGCGCGGGATTGCTGAAAAATTCGGCATGACGCATTTTGTGAACCCGGCCGAAGTGGCGGGAGATTTGGTTCCGTATCTGGTAGATTTGACTAAGGGCGGAGCGGATTACAGCTTCGAATGTATCGGCAATGTCGAGGTCATGCGCCAGGCACTGGAATGCTGCCATAAAGGTTGGGGCGAGAGCATCATCATCGGAGTTGCGCCAGCAGGTGCTGAAATTTCGACGCGTCCGTTCCAATTGGTAACGGGTCGAGTCTGGCGCGGTACAGCTTTTGGTGGTGCGCACGGGCGTACCGACGTGCCAAAGATTGTCGACTGGTATATGGAGGGCAAGATCAACATCGACGATCTGATTACTCACCAAATGCCGCTCGAAGATATTAACGCCGGTTTTGATCTGATGCGCGCTGGTGAGTCGATTCGCTCGGTTGTGGTGTATTGACGGGCGCTTACGGTAAAGCCGCCACATATTCTCGACCCGATTCAAGGCTGATCTAGTTTGACGATCTGCCTTTTTATCACTTGGTCACGCGCTTGGTCGATAATCAGGTGTTTTAACGCTTGCATAGGATTCGTCAACTTGGCCGCACCGATCTGATGTATCCTAGCGCAACGCACGCGCGTTTTAGCCCCAGTATTGGGGTGGCGCACGGTTGCCCGGCGTGACTCTGCAACCGTATGTGCCAGTATTTAGGATCAACTCTATACGCACGATGTCACCACCATCGGCTGGGAATATTATGACGACAGCGTCAACACCGTGCTACCCGGCGAAACCAGACGGCCGTACGTCTACCAGTCTACCGTCAATAAACTCAATGACCTGTCTGCACCCCTCATCTCCTACGAAAAGTGTACTGTGGCCTTCCTGAAGACAGATCGCATCAAACGGCACCAACGGCCAGATGGCACGCTGTATGAAGAAATTGTTGGTGCTGGCCAATCAGCCAAAAAGATCGGTGAGTACTGCAAGACTGTTTTTCATGGAAATAAACGATACGAAATCAAGGCGATCAGCACGACATCTTCAACATGTGATCCCAACTTTTGGGAGACGGGAACGGTGACGACGACCTATGGTCACTATCACTGGTAGCACTACAATATTGTGCATCAAGTCACCGGCGAAATCATTATTCCAGAGTCTGAAATCATCGTGCGCGAGGATAAAGAGACCACGTCAAGTTTCAACTACCTGCCGAAACGAACCATAATGTCTGATCCCAGTGATCAAGGCCATCCTTGCCTTGTGGCGGTACACTACGATCCGTCAGAGGTGATTGAGGTCCGGATGTCACAGCCGCAATGCCTCACCATCGAGGTGAGAGGCCAAGGCAAGTGCGAGATTGCCGATGAAGGTCCTGACCCTTGGTCGCATCGAGCGGATCAGCCACAATCGAAAGTGTCCTGTACCCTGCCCCTGTGACCACCGCTTCGAGTGTCTGGTTTGGGCCTCGGCGCAAGGAGGGGGTGGTGTCCCTTGGCCACCCGCTGCAAGCACCCCTTTCAGCGCCAGCTTCGGTGACTTTGGCCTCGATGCCGCCATGTCGCGTCATCGAGGAGTATGTCCGATCCGGCAGGCATATTCTGATCAGTGGGGGCACCAATACCGGCAAGACCACCTTCCTCAACCTGCTGCTCAACCTCTTGCCGGACTCCACCCGCCTGGTGCTGGCCAAAGATACCCCGGAGATCGACTATGCCCGCTACGCCCTTGACCGCCCTGACCAGCGGAATCAGTGGCTTCATGTGCACCATCCATGCCGAAAGCTCGAAACAGGTCATCAACCGCAAATTCGATCAGGTCATGGAGTTCTCAGGAACTCGATCAGTATCTCAGCGAACTGCTCGACATGGTGATCCAGATCAGGCGCGACGACGGTGCGCGCTATGTCAGCGAAATTTACCTGCCCAAAACCGGACAATATCTGATGGGCGAGGAAACATGATGTATCTGATGATTGCACTGAATTTTGTGTTGGCGGTCGCCCTGGCCCGGCTGGTGGTCCCTGTATGGTTTTATCCCGTGGGATGTTCGGTGGTGGCACTGGCTCGGTAACGGCTTCTGGCGGACAGGGCAGATTCCGCAATACATGGTTTATTGTTCGTTAGCTGGTCAAGGCTACGTCTTTGCCAGTTCTTTTCTGTTGGTGCTGTTCAGCAAGCTGGTGCGTAGCAAAACTGTATTCGGTAGTCACGGCAGCAGGACCCTGCATGGCTCGGCACGGTTTGCCACCATGAAGGATATCAAGCGTAGTGGTTTGCTCTCAAAAACTGGCGTTGTAGTCGGCGCATTCAACGGCAGGTGCTTGCGGCACAATGGTCCGGAGCATGTTCTGGTGTTTGCCCCGACCTGCTCCGGCAAGGGGGGGGTGTCGGTGGTTATCCCGACCCTCCTCGAATGGCGGTACAGTGCCGTGGCGCTTGATATCAAAGGCAAATTGTACCATCACACTTTCGGCTATCGGGCCAGCATCGGCCAGCGCATTCTGGTCTTCGATTCGACCTGTGAACACAGAGCGTGTGCTTTAACCCTCTGGCTGAGGTGCAATTGGGCACCACCCATGCCATTAGCGACGTGTAGCGTCTGGCTAATATCCTGGTCGATCCCCAAGGCCAGAAAGGCGATAAATACTTCGCGCTTGAAGGCTATGACTGGTTCTCAGCCGTGATTCTGCATGTGTTGATTAAATTTGTCAGGGATAACAAAGTGCCATCCTTGGCCGATGTTACCGCCTTCCTGTCGGCCAAGAACTTCATGCAATACGATGATGGTCAGGGTGGCGCCTTTAACGCTTTATGCCAAACGATGATGACATTCAATCACGGTAATGCGGCTATTGATACCCTGGTTCATGCCAAAGCCGCCTATATGAAAACCATGGCCGACAAACAACGCAGTGGTGTCATCTCCATGGCCATGCTGCCTTTACAGGTGTTCTAGGACTCGATTGTCCAAGCTAATACTGCAACATCCGATTTTACCATTGACAACCTGATGATCGCTGATAGACTGCCAACCCTGTATCTTATCTGATCATTCCGCAGTCGGACATTGACCGACTGCAACCGCTCATCAAGATGATGATGGATGAGTTCACCAGTTTCGGCAAGCTCGAAGTCTATACCCACACACTTAAAAATACGGATGATCAGCAGGTGGGGCATCATTGTTGACATATAGATGCCAAAGGCTTTCTTGCCCACCCTGTCCTGAGTTTCTTGACAGATCGCATCGTTAGCGGCAATATTCTGCTCGCGCTACTGTTTGATGGCTGCACCACACCGTTCTGATCTTCTTCGGCAATCCTCAGATACCTCACCTCACGGGGTATGATCAGATCACCATGAGTTGGTGCTGAGCCCAACACCAATAAGCCTTGATCTTTAAGGTCGCGGATCATAAACTCCATCTGATCATCAAACAGGGTATAT
>JABSOH010000043.1 GCA_013216065.1 Alphaproteobacteria bacterium | reverse complement strand
TCATCAAATCCTGCCAAATCCATCGCCGCCCGAGCAGGCAGATGGGCGAAAGCTGCTTCAGCGAGTTGTGTCCGACCTTCGCGCTGGAGAATAAAATTCAGGCGCTTCTGCAAACGGTGCAAGTAAATCACGTCTTCGCAGGCGTAGGAGAGCTGTTCGGGGCTTTTTTCCTCGACAGCCCAATCGCTGTGGGTGGCGCTTTTTTCGAGCCGCACCATAAGCAAATCCCAGATCAAATCTGACAGGCCGTGCTGATCGGTGTTGGTGCGCGCGAGTTTCGAGGCGATTTTGGTGCAGTACACCGCTTGAAACACCACACCGTAATGCTTCATGAGCATTGCAAGATCGAAACGCCCGAAGTGAAACAGCTTCTGGCAACTTTCATCGCGCAACAATCGCACAAGGTTCGGAGCGGGTTTGACATCCTGTGCCACCTTGATAAGGTGGCAATGCCCGTCCTCGCCACAGAGTTGCACCAAACACAAGCGATCCCGATGGAACTTCAGCCCCGTGGTTTCGGTGTCTACTGCCACGCGTGCGCCAAGGTCGAGGTTTGCGGGCAGATCATGCTGATGCAGGGTAAAGGCGTACTGTGCCATGGTCAGACTTTCGCGAGAATGAGAGGACGTTTATCGGATATTTTCAGGCATTTTCGACGGTGCGTTAGGTGCATCTTGCCCATGGTAATGAATGGAATGAAGGCCAGACTATAACATACTGTCTCCAGGAGTGTCTATTTATGCTTGGGAGCAAAAGTCTGGAAATATCATGCCGAAACTGCCGTTTTCTATGACAGAATACCACTATACTCCTTGCCAAGGTGCGCACCATCCATCATGGCCAAGAGCGAATTAGATTTGCTGTTCATCGAAAACCCGCCGAACATGTGTTGGTTGGTTGGGTACGACAATTGGTCGTTTTACATCCATACTTGAAGCGTGCTGGTACCGATGTCGGGTGATCCGGTTTGGTAGGAACGTTCGCAGGAAGGCGCATTGCGCTCGACGTGGATTGATTCCAACAATATTTATCGCTACAATGATAATTATGTGCAGGCGACACATGTCCACCCGATGGAGAATCTTGGTAGTTTGATCAGGGAAGAGGACTTTTCCGAGACCAGGGTTGGTCTTGAGTTGGAGAACTACTGCTTTTCCACCAAAGCGTATCTGGTATTGCGCAAAAGACTGCACAACACTGAGTTTCCAGATGCCACCGCGCTGGTCGATTGGCGACGCAAAGTAGAGTCTGAGGTCAAGTTGGTCCATATGCGCTCGACAGCACGGATTTCCGAGAAAATCATCGACGGCATTCTGGAGTGCGCTCGCCCAAGTCTACGCACAAACGAATTGGTAACCAATATCTACCGACACCGTCATGGGCATTGATGATGTTGGCGGTAACTATCTGGCGATTGTGCCTTGGCAATACTCAAGGCCAGTGTGATTTTTCACTTCATGTCCGGATTGTATAGTCAAACAACGATAATATGATACAGTTGGCGCATGAGCTATTCGATTGACTTTCGTCGCCATGTTTTGGCTATCCGGGAACGGGAAGGGATGAGTTTTTCGGCCACTGCAACCAGATTTAAAGTTGGTGTTACCGGCCTTAGGCGTTAGTTCAAGCGTCTTGAGCTGCGCTCTTACAAACGTAAAGATCCGCAAGATTGACCTTGAGCAATTGGCTGAAGATGTGCGCCAATATCCCGATGCCGATCAATATGAGCGTACCGCACGTTTTGTGGTGACATATAAAAAAACCTTGAAGCATTCGAAATGCGGACGACAACAAACGGCGTGCCTTTCAGGAGAATCAAGGCCTGTAAGGATGAAGGCAAGCCCGCTTATATTGATAAGAGCGGTTTTTAAGAACAGTTTTGCCCATGATATGCCACAGGCTCTGCCCCCAAGGGGCAGAGATGGTACGGCAAACGCGATTGGCCTGCGCGCGAAAGGGACCGGTATCACTGGTGCCCTGACCGACTCAGCATTGCTCACAGCTTGCATGTTTCAATGCAATATTGATAGCGCCAGGGCCCTGGTTCACAACAAACCTTGTCCCGAAGCTGCCGCCAGACTGCGTTTTGGTGATGGACAATTCCATAAACGGGACGAGACAAACCGGACAATCAACGATGCAAATCACACCCTCGAATTTCTGCCTTCATCTTCACCCGCCCAGCGAACACAAACAGGCGCAGGCAAAATCCTTAAAACAAATTGTTCCGTGGAGGAATTGTTGACAAAATAACATTGATGGAATCATTCTTGAGCCGTTTGGCTATACAGAATGTACAGTGAGTGGATCGGTGGCCGTGACGGTTACACAGGCAACTTATAGTGACCGCGGTTTTTCGCCGCTGCAACCAATTCGGCCATGTCATGATCTCGTTCCGGGATCAACGCACAGGGCGCAATGGCACGTTGAAGGATAACGCAAAATGTAGGTTTCCCCCCTGTTAGTGCCAGTGCTCCGTCGAGCAAGGGCTTGTACGCCACCACCCGCCTAGGCTCGAATCCCGCACGAAGCCGAAACGATTGTCTTTGGAATGGCATTGTCGGTCCGCACTGCGAGTTTCTTCGCCGCAAAGCTACTAAAGACCACCGAATGCACCGTGCTCAAATGTGCGCAGGCTTGTATCGCAAACACAGCCTTTGGCATCATTGGCATATAGATGATCACACGATCCCCAGCGATAATCCCTTGATCATGCAGTACGCTGGCAAGTCCTGCGACCTCAGTCTGCAATTCAGCATAACTGAACGTCCGCTGAGTTTCCATCACCGGACTGTCGTAGATAATCACTGGCGCCGCGCCGAGCCCAGCCGAAACTATGGTGATCAACCGTGTTGTAGCATTGCACTCACCACTGATAAATCAGCACCCGTGCCCCCGGATCTGGGGACAAAAATCGTTTTGGGCGGAGTTTGCCACTCGATGTCCTTCGCAGCTTCGCTTCGGGAGTATGTTGCCAAGCCGCACAAACATCATGATAGCGAAGACATACGCTTAAGCCTCACAAAAGACGTGTAAACCTATTCAAAGTTTCTTCGAATGTGTAGCATAATAGGGGGTGAGGTAGCCCTGAGGATCACCTGGCCATGATGTTCAAGTTGGTCCAGTGTGCCGAACAAAAGTGGAGAAAAATGCGCGGATTTCAATACATGGTCTAAAGTGATTATCGGAGTGCAATTTACAGACGGAATAGATGTAACCAAAGGTAATCAAACCGCCGCATGATTTCAACAGTTCAGACACCAGATTTGACAATAGTTCCCCAGCGCGGCATTGTGCTATGCAGCGGACGCGAGGCTGGTGCATTTTTGGACGGCTTAATTTCTTGTGCGCTGCCAGAGACCGGTGCCATGCACTATGGCTTTTTGCTGAACGCGCAGGGTCGGATTGTGCATGATTTTTTCATCGCAGCCTATGACGCTGAACATTACCTAATTGATTGTGCAGCAAACGAAACCCAATCACTAGCGCAGGAGCTTGTGGCGCAGTGTTTAGACAGCGCAGTCAAAATCACGCGCCCGCAAAGCCTCAGCGTACAAACTAGCGTCGATGAACCTAAAATTGAAAACGGGTGGAGCATCCCAGACCCGCGCCATGTCGCAATGGGTTGGCGCTGTATACTCGAAGGCGAGATTCCACAACATGATCCGAGCTACACCCATCGCCGTCTCGTTCTCGGACTGCCCGAAGGGCACAAGGACTTACCGCGCAACAAGGCTTTGCCACTGGAATACGGCCTTGAAAACTTGGCCACCATTGATTTTGGCAAAGGCTGTTTTCTGGGTCAGGAAGTCTGTACCCGCATGCACCGCCGCCAAACCAGCAAATTCACCGTACTGGCCCTAAACGCCAGCAAAGCCTTAAACGCTGGAGACATACTCAGCACTGATGACCACGAAAATACTGGGCAGATTTTAAGCACGTATGGACACACCGTTTTCGCGCGAATCTACAAACTCCGCGCCGAAAACAGCATATTGAGAAGTCAAACCCATCCCAACGCTGCCTTGACACCATTACCGCAACCTTGGCGCGCACCTATCCGCCCATGAGGTAAAGGTTGTGTTCGCGAGGGTATTGGTGCAATCTTGACCCCAAGTTGAAACGATATCCCTTCATCAAGGATCTAGCTGCCATGAGCGACTCTATCAAACAAGAATCACTGGAATACCATCGCTCCGTACCCTACGGCAAACTCTCGGTGCAACCGACCAAAACCCTCGCGAACCAGCGTGACCTCTCGCTGGCCTATTCCCCAGGTGTCGCCGCTGCCTGCGAAGAAATTCAACGCTATCCACTCGAAGCCTCAACCCTCACCACGCGCGCGAATTTGGTCGCAGTCATCACCAACGGCACCGCTGTGTTGGGGCTCGGGAACATTGGACCACTCGCCGCCAAGCCCGTGATGGAAGGCAAATCAGTGCTATTCAAGAAATTTTCCAATATCGACTCATTCGATATCGAGGTCGACAGCAGCTCGGTGGAGCATTTCTGCACCGTGGTCAAGGCCTTAGAGCCAACATTCGGCGCGATTAACCTTGAAGATATCGGCGCACCAGATTGCTTTGAAATCGAAGAACGCCTGGAACGCGAAATGGGCATTCCCGTCTTTCACGACGATCAACACGGCACCGCCATTATTGTCGGCGCAGCAACGCATAACGCTTTGTTACTGGTCGAAAAAAACATCGCTGATATTCGCATTATCTGTAGCGGCGCAGGTGCCGCTGCCACCGCTTGCTTGCGCACTTTAGTGAATATGGGGGCAAAGCCCGAACATATCTCGGTATTCGACAAAGACGGTTTACTCACGAAAGACCGCGCCGAAGGTCTACATCCAATTCAAGCCCGCTTTGCCAACGCCACCACCAACATCTCTCTCAGCGAGGCTTTAAAAGGTGCCGATATGTTCTTAGGGCTTTCCGCCGCCGGATTGCTGACCCCCGAGATGATTATGCCCATGGCACCTGACCCAATCATTTTTGGTCTCGCCAACCCCGTGCCTGAGATTATGCCAGATCTGGCTCTGAAAACGCGTCCTGATGCAATTTGTGCCTCCGGACGCTCAGATTTTCCCAATCAAATCAACAATGTCCTGTGTTTTCCGTTCATTTTCCGTGGCGCACTCGATGTCGGCGCCACCCAAATCACCGCCGAGATGAAGCTCGCCTGCGTCGAAGCTATCGCCAACCTCACGCGCAAAGAATCCAGCGAAATTGTCGCCAACGCCTACCTTGAAGACAATTTGCAATTCGGACGCACTTATTTAATCCCCAAACCATTTGATCCGCGCCTCATAACCGAGATTGCTCCAGCCGTCGCAAAAGCGGCTATGCGTTCTGGTGTCGCTGAACGCCCGATTGCCAATATGGACGAATATAGCCGCCGCCTCGAAGCCATGGTCAATAGCTCTGCCACCGTGATGAAAGGGCTATTTGGCGCTGCCGCACACGCACCTAAGCGCGTCACCCTATGCGAAGGCGAAAATCCTCGGGTTCTGCGTGCCGCGCAAATTTTGATTGATGACGGGCTTGCTCAACCAATATTGATCGGTCGCGAGAAGGTGGTGAAGGCCCAAATCAAGCGGCTGGGGCTGCGGATGCAACCTGGGCAGGATTTTGAATTGGTGGATCCCAATCATGATCCGCGCTTCCGCGCATACTACACCTTGTATCATGATTTGACTTGGCGCAGTGGTATTCCCCTTGACGATGCTAAAACCATCGTGCGCACCAACACCACGGTGATCGGGGCACTGATGTTGAAACGCAACGAAACCGAGGGCATGATCTGTGGCACGACTGGGCATTTTCAGACGCACGTCAACGAGGTCCGCGAAATTATTGGCCTCCAGCAAAGCACCAAAGACCTTTCGACGCTGATGCTGATGGTGATGGACAGTGGGCCGCTGTTTCTTGCCGATACGCACATCACCTATAAACCATCAAAAGAGGAACTCATCGAAATGGTGCTGATGAGCACCGAGGTCGTAAAACGCTTCGGGATTGAGCCAGTGGTCAGCTTGGTGTCGCACTCGAATTACGGCAGTTCGAACCATTTTAGTGCCGAGAAAACCCGAGAAGCCGTACGCTACCTTCAAGAGCACCACCCTGAAATCAAAGTCGATGGCGAATGCCACGTCGATGCAGCTCTGGATGAAAGCTTCCGCGAAGGCTTCCCAAACTCGCTGTTCAACAGTTTCGGTTCGGCAAACCTGCTGATCATGCCTTCACTTGATGCCGCCAATATCAGCTACAATCTGCTGAAAACCGTGGCAGGAGGGATTCCAATTGGTCCCATGATGATCGGTCTCAGCCAACCCGCCCATGTCATCACTACAGCCTCTACCGTGCGCGGGATCGTCAACATAGCAACCGTCACCGTAACCCAAGCACAACTTGTCGCCGAGCAAAGTAACGCATCACCATTATCAATCCGCTCGAAGAGATGCGTGATGCGCCCGAAGACTTCGAGCCGACTGACCAAGCAAGTTACGATGCCCTATTCGTTCTGCTCGAGGCTGGCAATGCTGCCGGACTGAGCGAGGCTCTGGAGAAGTTGTACCCTGCCGATATCGCCGACTTCATCGAGCAATGCGCAACCCCAGAACGCGAAGCCTTGATGGAACTTGTCGGTGATGCTTTGCCCGCAGCGACCTTCAACCATCTGCACGAAGAGGTGCGGACGAATTTTCTATCTCTAGTATCAGATTCGTATGTCGTGCGCCTGATGCAAGAACTTGAGAGTGACAATGCTATCGACATCCTCGAAGACCTTGAGGAAGAACAGCAAAACGCCATCCTAGCCATCCTGCCCAACCACGAGCGCCTACTGTACGAAAAATCACTCTCCTATCCTGAGGACAGTGCTGGACGATTGATGCGCCGCGAAGCAGCGCTGATCCCAATCTACTGGACGGTGGGCCAAGTCATCGATCATTTGCGGCATGAGAACAGCCCGGCACCTAGTGATTTTTATTGCTTTATTATCGTTGGGCGCGACCATCGTCCCGTTGGCACTTTACCCTATATCACGCCTGATCAAAAATAATCGCCAAATCCCCGTTGCGCGGCTGATGGATCGTCAACTTCATTCCGTGCGCATCGATCAAGATCAGGAAGAGGTCAGCCAATTGTTTCGGCAATATGGCATCGCCAAGGTCCCTGTGGTGGATGAGTCCAATCGTCTGGTTGGCGTGATCACCATGGACGACGTCCTCGGGGTGGTCGACAAAGAAGGTGAGCAGGATATGCTCCTGCTCGGTGGCTTGAGTCGCGATGATTTCTTTGATGACCTGCTCAAGACTTTGTGGGCCCGGCTACCGTGGTTATCCATCAATCTCATGACAGCGATCCTAGCTTCACTGGTTATCTTCGCTTTTGAAGATACCCTCGCAAAAATCGTCGCGCTAGCCATCTTAATGCCCATCACCGCTTCCATGGGTGGCAATGCAGGTACTCAAACCCCTCACCGTCTCAGTACGCGCACTTGCCACACAGCAATTGACCTCGAGCAATGCAGCGCGTGCTATTGGCAAAGAAATCATGGTTGGATCGCTGAACGGCGTAATTTTTGCCGTCGTCGTCGCAACATTAACCACCCTGTGGTATCAGGATATCATGTTGGGCTTAGCCCTCGCCCTCGCAATGCTGTTCTCACTAATAATCGCTGGTCTCGCAGGTGTACTGGTGCCCCTCCTTTTGTCGTGGACTAAAATCGATCCCGCTATCGCCTCAGGAGTCTTCCTCACCACCATTACCGATGTCGTCGGCTTCGGTGCTTTCCTGATTTTAGCCCATTGGGTGCTGTTGTGATCAGCAATCACCCGATTTATCCTCCAGAACCCCATGATCTCTGATACTCACCGTGCTTTGTGCAAAGCACCCGCAAAAAATCGACCCGCCGGGGGATCCCATCCCCAAGTTGTTCCGGCAAACCGGCGTATCTGCAATTACAGGAATGCTGTTTGGCACGCTCTATAAGGAATGTACCAGAGTGACTGCAATCAGGTTTAATCAACAAGATTGCAGTCACTCTGACAGATGTTTCTAACACGGAGAGGGACTAAAGTATATCTGCCCTTGCAGGGCATGGTTTATGGCAACACGTGTGAAGAAGGCTCGACAGACGATCCTCAGCAAAGGCTGTCATGATCAAGAAGAGGAACATAAAATCCAAAAATCATAATCAAAATTGGTGGCATTCCCATTTGCGTACTCCTTACGAGAGGGTGTCTTCTCAACGGGATCGTGGGCTTGCGCAGGTGCGTGGCCAGCAAGGCAATTTGTCACAATTTCAAGAAGCTGTAATTTTGGGAGTTAACAAAATACCCATTGCCATATGAAGAACACAGCCAGAATCCATCAGCGCTTTGTGAAAGGGCTTTCAAATACAACAAAATACGTGCAAATTCCTCAAATCATTAGGATTCAACAATATTTTTTTGAATAAGCCACAATTTCCCCTTTTCTGTTCTATAATTAGGATCCTGTTATAATGTTGTTTATGCCAGTAATGATGGAGAATTTTGCAGCACGGGGATAGCGGGGTAATCCTCCCTTTTTTGGTGTGATTTGGAACCAGGTTTTCATGCGGCGATTTTTTGTTGTTGATGTTGTGTGAGTTTCATTGCGGGAGTTATGCCCCCGGTAGAGCCGTGTTGGGACGATCATTGTTGTCTGTCCATAGCCATTTTATTGTGTAGTCTTGTCCCTCCTCGATTGAATTGAATAGATTTGTTCCGAGCCATTCATGGCGAACGGTTCTGTTGTAGCGTTCAATGTATACATCACGCCAGCCAACCCCGCGATGACCGATGGCAATCCCGAACATGATGGTGAAGTGGCGATCGACATCAATCCCTAACAGTTCTACTATTTCACGAATTGCAGGAATGCGAACACCGCACCAACCACCAGACCCAAAATAAGAAGTAAATCAGTCGTCAATACGGATAAATAATCGCGTTGGATCAAAACCAAACAGCACCCCAAAATCGAACGAGCCGCGGAACATGCCCGGCGCGGGGGTGGGTATGGGATTTGCACCAAAGGAGTATTTGACAATCTCTTGCAACACAATCGCCAAACCGAAAGGTAACTAGAATCTGATCGGCGTGTGGGCGTTTGTAGAAATGCTGGATCAAGCCGCGCTCCAGCGCAAATCCAGCAGCAATCATTACTGGAACTACCATGAAAATCGCCAACGGCACTGACCAATCGATAATTGCAGCACCAGTTACTTTCGCCGAACCATTCGATGACGTAGGCGTTTTCACCTTGCAACGGCAGTCCCAGAAAGTTCGTCATTTTCGGGGTCGATGGTGATCTTGTGGCGATGTTCAGGATTTTCTGAAAGGTCACCGCACACAACGCCCCAATCATAAAAGTGCGCCGTGGGCAAAATTTACCACACCCAGCGTGCCAAAAAATCAAGGTCAAGCCAAACGCAATCCGCACGTACGCACTGCCTTTGTCGAGACCGTTGAGAATTTGAAGTAGGAATGCGCATCCATAATAGCGTTGAGCAAACGGCTAGTACATCGCGATAGGTGCGCTAGTTGAGTTTAAGCATTCAATTATAGACTCAGTTCAATATAAACATTGTACGAAGTCAGGCTCCACCCCGCCACGACAAACTACGGGAGAAATCTTGTCGGTCAGGCAAGACCATAACTCCAGAGTTACAGGTGCCGAGGCTACCGCCAGCGAATATGGGATTATCCGGAGCGTACTCGACCTGAGCGCGCGGGGTAACCTCAACAATCTCGAGTAAATCGAACTCAGAGGTTGAGTTGTCTTTCCCCTTCACAACCAGCACGTCCTTAAAGCACTGGTGATCGGCGGTGCGGTACAAGGTTTTGCCATTGCTGAAACCATCAAATTCAAAGCCTTCAAGGGCTTTGGCAACACCGCATGGATTGAACGTACCCGTCCTCCCGCATATGCATCAGCGTACAGCAAGGTTTGTCATATAGACCGCGTGGGCGGCCTGCGCTGCGACGGTGGGAATCCCGTATTCGGTACTAAACGACTTCACGAAGGCTTTCGAACCCGCATCGGTCAACGACCAGTGCCAGTTGGTAGAACCGAAGGTACCTTATTCACGTTCTCACCTGCGCCGCGAGCTATCAGACGCGGATACAAAGGCACCACAATCTCGAAGTTTTTGCCGTTGACTATACTTGTCGCGCAGACCAAAACTGTACGGCATTGGTCAAGGAATTCACCATGTTGCCACCGTAATGTTCTGCATCGGTACAATAATTTAGGACGAGAAATCGGCAGCTGCCAAGGAAGTACGCACCTTGGTTGACTGTACTCCAGCCAAGATTTTCCGTTGCAGCAGCAATCGACTCTTCTTGGGTCCAACCCCACGTGTAATCAGCCGTCAGATGGTAGGCGACACGATCGGTGCCATACACCTTCGCTAGCACTGGAGCCAAAGCAGCCGGACATATAGCCATTGAAGAAGTGACGGAAGCCATTGGCTCTTTTAGCTTTCCCCGTGGTATCGTCAAGGTGTGTCAGACCCGCTATGAAGGTCGCACCTGCTTCTTGGCAAAGACCCTGCGCTTGCGATTGCCACACCAGAATGAAGAGCCGCCAGTGATCATCACCGCGCCGTCTTTATTCGATCATGAATTTTGCCGAAGCATGCGTAGCGTCTGATTTGGTTTGGGTATCGCCAGTGATACAGGTGACCTTAAACTTACCTAAAATCCCGTTACCTTTCAGATTTTTTGACGAGTTAAGGTGTTCATTATCCCACCATCGCCCCCGCCATTCAGGTGTTTTACTGCCAGCATGTAGGCGCGAAATTCATCAGCACCCTCGTCGGCATACGGCCTAGTTTGCAGGACGTTAAAGCCCAGAGTGACCATCGAGCCTTTAGGTTCGTTAGTGGTGTACGCCTGCGCAGTATTCGTCAGTAAGTGCTGCCATGCCCGTGCCTACTACAGCACCGGTTCTCATCACGGAACGACGATTCAGGGTGAATTTTGCCATGTCTCCTTAGATGTGGTATCGATCACGTCAGTTATCCTTGATGGTGTTGCTTCCAACGCTTCAAGAACTCATGCATCAAGACACTCGAAAACGCCAAGATCATGCATAATATTCACGAAGTGTAGATCAAAATTTTCCCACCTCTACAGGGAACTACGGTTACAAACCCCCTCCACTCGCGCAACAAAAAATTCATTTTTTGTTCCAGAAAACCTCAATGTCAACGACCGATCGATAAAGTTTGGTGACAATCTGAAGCCTTATCGACGCAAGTTTTGCCGGGGGAGCAGATTGCATGTGAAAGCTTTTTTCACGACTGATCCTCTTCCCCGGAGCCTTGAGTTGGACACATTGAGAAAATCCATAACAGCACTTTGCGCCTTTTTGCGCCTTAATGACAACTTGATGTCCTCCAAGCTTGCAGTTTAGGTCAATCTTGGATAAAAGGCGGATGTTATGTGCTAGTCGATGCAGCAACATGTGGAAAATTTTGCGAGGGGTGCATACTTAAAGCAAACTGCGTTATTTGCCCCAATCAACTCTCAAGGATCAGGATTATGGCCGTTCAAAAAAGCAAGGTCTCACCGTCGCGGCGCAACAATCGTCGTGCCCACAGCGCGTTGAAAAAATCTCAGTACAAGGAGTGCGGCAATTGCGGTGAATTGACCCAAAGTCACCACATCTGCCGCTCCTGTGGCACCTATGCCGATCGCGAAGTTCTGCGCGCTGCTGCAGAATAACAGCATTTATTCGGCTCGCAGTCGGTGAGCGATACAGTCTTTGAAATTGCAGTCTCAGTGGACGCGATGGGCGGCGATGGTGCCCCTGCCGTGCCGGTTCAGGGTGCCGTACTAGCGTGTCAGCGTGTTCCCTTGCTGCATGTGATCTTGTTCGGTGACACCGAGTTGATCACCCCAATACTGGAACACGTACCCGAAGACATCCGCCAACGAATCAGCATTGAGCATTGCACCGACGTCATCTCGGGCAACGATAAGCCATCTGCGATGATTCGCAAGGGTCAACAAAGCAGCATGAACCGCGCAATTCAGGTCGTCAACAGCGGCGATTGCGTTGGGGTAATCTCTGCTGGCAACACCGGGGCGTTGATGGCGCTGGCCATGTTTAACCTGCACTGCCTCGACGGGA
>JABSOH010000042.1 GCA_013216065.1 Alphaproteobacteria bacterium | reverse complement strand
GGGTAATCGTCCCTGAAATTGGCAGTATTGAAAACCAGAATTTTCTGCGGTTTACTGACCGAAGGAGAATTCAGATGAAGCAGTTAAAATATACGGAAAGCCAAATCATCCTCAAGCAAGCAGAGGGCGATGTGCCTGTGACGGAGTTGTGTCGCGAACATGGTGGTATGAGCAATGCGACGTTTTATGTATGGCGCAGCAAGTATGGCGACAACGGTTATTGCAGACCGGGGGCCACCCACCTGCGCGACTGGCTGACAGACATCAAGGCAATCTCCTGCATCCCGCTACGAAAAAACCGCAAGGCTCAATTCGAATATGACACGGCACTCTATAAGTTGCGCAAACATCATTGAACGTATGTTCGACCGCCTCAAAGACTGGCGCACCCGCGCATCGCGAACTTTGCGCTGTATCTCGACTTTCAAAGACGCCGCACATATTGCCGCTATCGTTAATTTGGTGCTTATGAGTCTACGCCCTAATAACTTTAGCAGTCCCAAATTTGGCGCATTTTCAACCCAATATCATCGCCATCTTTGCCATTGAGAATATTTATAATAGCATGAAAATTCTTTGCTTTTTCCCTTGCAAACCATTGAACCACTCGTACAATACGCGTTATGGCTTCGGGTCGAGATTCGCTTGTCGTGTTTCGAGCCTCTGAATCCGTGATTGCAACACTTTCGGACTATATAAGATTACTACACAGAAAGGGGGAGAATCCATGTCTGACGCGCTATTGGTGATTTTCACTGAATTTTACTACTGGGCAACTATTCCGCTCATGTTCCTGATTCATGTCGGTTTTTGCATGTATGAGGTTGGGGCCTCACGCCAAAAAAACATGATGCATACACTCATGAAGAACACCATGCTGATCCCATTGGTCACCATCACGTTTTTCTTCTTTGGCTGGTGGATCTATTTCGCCTTCCCCAATGGCCCCGGCTTCATCGGCGGCATCGTAGATGCTCCACACGCAGTGCCATGGTCCGAATTGATGGGTGCTCACTTGGGTGGCGCCGCAGCAACCGATACTACCACCGTCGACGATAATGCCTCTTGGGCGCGCATCAACGGCGTGTTCTGGGCTGCATTTTTGCTGTTCTCGTGGACAGTTGCTTCCATCGTATCTGGTGCCGTAATCGAGCGGATTCGCACTGGCGCGTTCTTGATGATGGCGGTTCTAGTTGGCTCGGTCACTTGGATTATCGACGCGTCATGGGGCTGGCACCCAGAGGGTTGGATGGTCAAGGTGCTTGGCTATCACGACGCATACGCTTCGGGTGTGATCCACGCCATTGCTGGTGGTGCTGCTCTTGGGATTCTGATTCCACTAGGCCCACGTATCGGCAAGTTCTGCAAGGATGGCACACCGCGCAACATCGTACCGCACAACCCATGGCTGGTGAGCATCGGTCTGTTCTTGATCTACACCGGTTTTTGGGGGTTCTATGTCGCCTGTAATGTGCCGATCATTGCAGAAGCTGACATTGGTCTGACTGGCGAGGGCTACACAGCAACCACGATCTATTTGACCCCAACTACGCTATCGGCGATCGTTTTCAACTTCCTGATGTCACTTTCAGGCGGGATGATTGCAGGCTACGCTATATCGCGCGGTAACGCCTTCTGGACCTACTCTGCTGGTCTTGCTGGTCTCATCGCGGCCTCGGCCGGTAACGATCTGTATCACCCGATCCAAGCTATGTTGGTTGGCGCAGTTGGTGCAGTCTGTGCCTACAAGCTGCATCACTGGGTCGAGAAAACCTTCAAAATCGACGATGCCGTCGGGGCGGTTGCCGTCCACGGTTACGCTGGCTTCATCGGCCTCGTAATCGCTGGTTTCGTACTGTGGGGTCATCCCGCAACGGCTGCCTACATTGAAGACGTTGCGCTGATCAATCCTGTTGGCCAGTTCGTCGGTGCCGTGATCATGTTCTTTGTGTTGGGCTTCCTGCCTTGCTTCATTCTCGCGAACATCCTGAAGTGGATGGGCTCGTTGCGTGTTCCTTACGAGATCGAGCTTGCCGGGCTGGACAATGTCGAGTTCCATGGTCGCTATCTAGATGAGAGCGATGTGCGTAAAGCCGAGATCGAAGAAGCCAAAGAGCGCGATCTGATCTAAAAACCGATAATCTGTTAAAGGAGAACTCCTAATGTCTACCACAATCGTGGAAACCTGGGCTGTGAACATGGCCGATTTGGGACCTATCTACCCCTTCGTTGGAACCGAATTTATTCTGTTCATCGTAGGTATAGTGTTCTGGATTGGCTTCCACATCACCCAATTAAGAACTGAAAATCGTCTCTACGACGAAGAGAGAGTGCGCTATCAAGACAAAGAAATCCTGCGAAAGGTGCTTCTTGGATCTGACGAGGAGGAGTGATCCGACCCTGTACAGGTCAGTCCCCAAGGTTGCTCGCAATCTTGGGGACCTTACATGATCGGAGAATTTTGTTTCTGGCAAGGCGTTTTTTTCGGGTCTTCGTGCGCCTAGGGTGATTTCGGTCGGGCATGGTAGTCAAGAGTTTCAGACTACAGCCATCATGATCTCTAATCTTGCTGAGTTTGCAAAACAGCGTTCTGTTGAGTGTTTCCTGATTAGCTGCTCTTGGTTTGTCACGAAGATGCCAACGGCTAGTCAAGGTGAATTGGGGCTTTATCGTTCTGGTGATCTCGGCGAGCAGACCGTGGCCTTTTTTCAAATTCATGGTCAAGACCATTGGCTGGGGAACCGTGGCCTGCGCGCGACATTTATGCCCAATCCGATACCGAATTTGACAAGAAACGCGGGGAACGGGTGCATGTGCATTTTTCGCTGTAGAAAAATGGCGAAAATACCATGAAAGACCCCGACGGTGGTGGTAGAATCTGTTTGCGCATTCACAAAATTGAAGTATCGTGAATGGGAGGGTTTTATAGTGTGTTTCTCGGAATGGGAACGCGCGAGTGGTTTGGATGTTTAGGCAACACAATGCACGACATTCAAGCCTGTATACTGGAGACAGGCATATGAACCGAATTCTCCGCCAGACACGGTACGAAACCAAACCTTTTGAGCGGGCGGGGATTCTTTGGCCTGGGCTGCCACAGATGCCTCAAGGGATGCAGCGTAGCGTTGTTCCCGGCGGTGGCAGTCGGATGTTGCCCGTCGAGACCGGCGATGAGATTCGCGTCTTCTGTTCTGATGGCGCACAAAGTGCCGAAATTCTTCTGATCGATCATCGCGGCAACAGCGACCCCGGCATGTTGGGTCACAGTCACCGTTGTGCCGCAACGGGCATCATGGCGAGCCTAGCGCGTCGTGATGATCCGCGCGCTATGCAAATGCGTGCGACATTGACCGCACTGGGGGTTGATCTGCAACAAATCGATGTGTTGCGCCTTTTTGATGAAGACACGCCGCCATGGACGGAATTTTCTTTCACGGCTGAGACTGACGGCTATCTTTTTGCCTCTGCGCCCGAGCGTAGCGCACGTCCATTGCCGCATGAGCAAGATTCGGCAACCGAAATTTGGCTGTACGTCAAGCCCAACCGCTCGCCTCGCAAAAAACCTTTTGTACTACCACCAGCGCCTTTGCTCGACCCATTGCAAGACTTCACCATCATGCCGGGTCATGCTCATGCCTATGAGGTCAAAAAAGGGCAATATGTACAGATTATCGATGTGCGCGGGCGCGAATGTTCGGATTTTCAAGCCTTTACCACCCGCGCACTTGATGCCGGGCTAGAGCGCAATATCGATCCAACCAGCACCCGCAGCATGATGGGCATCATCTACCCAACGCCCGGACTGCACGCTAGGTATTTCGATGTTGATCACACCCCGATGCTCGAGATTGTGCAGGACACTGTCGGCCGTCACGATAGTTTCGGCCTCGCCTGCAATGCGCGCAATTACGCCGATAAAGGCTATCCCGGGCATATCAACTGTTCCGACAACATGAGCGCTGCCATTGCCCGCTACGGTGTTCGCGCGCGTGGGGGTTGGTCATCAATCAATTTCTTTTTCAATACCGGAATCGATGCCCGTCACTGCATGATCTCCGACGAGCCTTGGACGCGACCAGGCGATTATGTGCTGCTGCAAGCTCTCGAGGATTTGGTGTGTTTGTCCACGAGTTGCCCCGACGATATCGACGCTGCCAATGCCTGGCAGCCGAGCGAAATTCAAGTGCGCGTCTACGACCATGCACCCGGGTTCAGGCGCTCAATCCATTATCGCAAATCCCCTGAGGCAGAACCCGAAATGACCCAAGAAAGTGGCTTTTATCCAGCCTTCAGTGCGCATACCCGGCATTTCAACGATGTCAGCGGCTACTGGCTACCCCACGAAATGACCAACCACGGTGCGATTGCCGAATATTGGTCGGTACGCGAAAAGGCTGGGATATTCGATATGTCCTCGCTGCGTAAGTACGAAGTGCTTGGCCCCGATGCTGGGCAGTTGCTCGACTATTGCGTGACACGCAACATCACCAAACTTGCAATTGGGCAGGTAATGTACACCGCGATGTGCTACGAACACGGCGGCATGATTGATGATGGCACGGTGTATCGTCTCGCGCGGGACAATTTCCGCTGGGTCGGTGGCAGCGACATTTCTGGTCTGTGGCTGAAGGAAAAAGCCCAAGAATTGGGCTGGAACGTCTGGGTCAAGGACGCGACCAGCAATCTCAACAACGTCGCCGTGCAGGGCCCGAACAGCCGCACAATCCTCGAAGCGGTGTTCTGGACACCGCCCAACCGACCAACCATCAGCGAATTGGGCTGGTTTCGGATGACCGTCGCTCGTATTGGTGGTTTTCATGGCACGCCAGTGGTCATCTCGCGCACAGGCTTTACCGGGGAATTGGGCTACGAAGTTTATTGCCACCCTAACGATGCCGAGACAATATTTACTGCCCTACAAGCCGCAGGAGTCGAACGTGGTTTGATGCCGTGCGGTATGGCCGCACTGGACATGTTGCGTATCGAGGCTGCACTTGTCATCGCAGGTCAGGAATTTACCGATCAAACCGATCCCTTCGAAGCCGGAATCGCTTTCACTGTACCGCTCAAATCCAAGCAAGGCGACTTTATTGGTCGCGCGGCACTGGAAGAACGCAAAGCCCATCCGCAACGGCATTTAGTCGGGCTGGATATTGCTGGAGGGTTGATTCCGGTGACCGGCGATTGCATCCACCTCGGACGCGCGCAGATTGGCGAGATTACCTCGGCTATGCGCTCGCCAGTTCTCGGCAAAACCATCGCCCTTGCTCGGGTAGATGTTCGCCACGCTACGCTCAACACCGTGCTTGAGGTCGGTCAACTCGATGGTCAACAAAAACGCCTGAGCGCAACCGTGGTCGGGCTTTCGCATTACGATCCCTCAAAATCGCGAGTTCGAGCATGATCAGCGTCCCTTTTTTCCATTCGCTCCGCGGTGTTCTCTACCGCCTATGTGGAGGTCTTTCTCATGTTCATCAGCGTTTTGGATCTGTTTAAAATCGGTATCGGCCCGTCGAGTTCACACACCATGGGGCCAATGGTCGCCGCTTCACGGTTTCTCGCCGAGATCATACAACACTTCGCACCGCTCACCACGCAGTATCATATCCGCGCCTATCTGCGCGGTTCGCTGGCGTTCACCGGACACGGACACGCCACTGATATGGCCACGGTGCTGGGGTTATACGGCTATCTGCCAGACAAATTGGCTGGTATCGATTGTCAGGCGCTGTACACGCAATTGTTGGATCGCGATGTCCTGCCGATTTATCCCGACGGCGGCGAGGTGCGCTTTAATCCCAAAGAGGACGTGGTGTTCGATTACGGTGAACCCCTACCGCACCATGCCAATGGCATGATCTTGGAACTGCTGGATCAAGACGCGCAGGTGGTGTTTACTGATGAGTATTACTCAATTGGTGGCGGTTTCGTGAAATCCAAAGCCGAAATGGAAGCCAGTGATGCCGCCGAAGCCGACGGCGGCAATTGGCCGTATCCCTTTGCCACCGCGAATGAGATGATGGATATGGCCACCGAGGCCAATCTTTCGATTGCCGAGCTTAAGCGCATTAACGAGCGGGTGCTGATGTCGGATGCTGAACTTGACGAAAAGCTTGATGCGATTTGGCACACCATGGATCGGTGCCTGATGCAAGGTCTTGAAGCCGAAGGCACCTTGCCGGGAAAATTGGGCGTAAAACGCCGTGCCAAGAAAATCGCCAAAACGCTACGTCGGCACAATACTCCAACCGATCACAACGACTGGTTGTGCGCTTTTGCGATGGCGGTCAACGAACAGAATGCTGCTGGTGACTGTGTTGTCACCGCACCGACCAACGGCGCCGCAGGGGTGATCCCAGCGGTGATGAAATACTACCAAATCCATTACCAAGCCGAAGCCAAAGACATGCGCAATTTCTTACTCGCGGCGGCAGCGATTGGCAGTTTGATCAAGGCCAACAGTTCGATATCGGGTGCCGAGATGGGCTGCCAAGGCGAAGTAGGCTCGGCATCGGCAATGGCAGCGGGTGGGCTGTGCCAAGTGTTGGGTGGCACTCCAGCCCAGATCGAAAACGCCGCCGAGATTGCTTTGGAGCATCACCTCGGCATGACCTGTGATCCCATTGCCGGACTAGTGCAAGTTCCGTGTATCGAACGTAATAGCTTTGGCGCAATTAAAGCGGTGGTGGCGGCTTCTCTGGCACTGCACGGTGATGGTCAACATATCGTGCCGTTGGATAGCTGCATCGAGACCATGCGCCAAACCGGGCTGGATATGTCGCACAAATACAAAGAAACCAGCCTCGGTGGCCTCGCGGTCAACCTGCCCGAGTGCTAGGTTCTAGACCGTTTGTGCCAAACATTCCGCTTACCTCGCCAAACTCGCGAACTATTGTCAAATCTAGTGTTTGAACTGTCGAAATCACGCGCGTCCTGCTGGATTGTTTTTAGTTATGGCCAAACGCCTCAAGAATGATTCCATCAATGTTGTTTTTTGAACAATTTCTTCACGGGGCAATTTGTTTTTCTGCATAAGGATTTTGCCTGCGCCCATTTGTGTTCGCTGGGCGGATGAAGATGAGGGCAGAAATTCGAGGGTGTGATTTGCATCGTTGATTGTCCGGTTTGTTTCGTCCTGTTGATGGAATTGTCCATCACTCAAACACAAGAGCCTGACGGTAGCTTCGAGATTAAGGTCTATTGTGAATCAGGGCCCAGCCGCTGTCAATGTTGCATTGAAACATGCAAGCTGTGAGCAATGTTGAACCGATCCAATGACATTGGTCCTTCCACACGCATGCCAATCGTGTTTGCCGTACCATCTCTGCCCTTTGGGGGCATATCATGGGCAAAACCGCTCCCATCAATATAAACAATAGGCTTGCCCTCATCCTTAATAGGCCTTGATCTTTTCCTGAAAGACACGTCGTTTGTCGTCGTCCACTTTCGAATGCTTCAAGGGTTTTTTCTATGTCACCCCCAGTTCACGAAGCACTTGCCAGATGCCCTTTTGAGTCACCCCAAAATGTGCGGCATGCTCATGTTGGCGCACATCTTCAGCCAACTTCTCAAGGTCAATCTTGCGGATCTTTCGTTTGCAAAAGCGCGGGCTCAAGACGCCTGGACCAACGTTTAAGGCAGGCAACACCAACTTTAAATCTGGTTGCAGTGGCCAAAAAACTCATCCTTTTCCGTTCCCTGATAGCCAAAACATGGCGACGAAAGCCAATCGAATAGCTCATGCATCAACTGGATCATCTTATCGTCTTTTGACTATACATCTATTCCGTCTGCAAATTGCACTCCGATAGTCACTTTGGTTATGTGCCAAAATCCGCATGTCTTTCTCTATTTTTATTCGGCGCACCAACTCAGCTTAAACATCAACATCGTATGCAGCACACCATGGCTAACCGTCAACACCTGCATGGAGAAGGCTATAAGAACGGTATCCTCTATAAAGCCTCATCCGCTAAAATATTGGCAGGCGCAGTTCAACAAATTGATATCGAAAACCCGCTAGATCATTGAGCAAGGGTTTGGCACGCTCAAGCGTAAATTCCGCTTAACCCGTGCCCACTATTTGGGGTGCAATAGAGGGGGGCTGTTTTTATCAAAATTAAGTTGAAATGCTTGAAGTCAAACTATTCAGGAAAATTTTGCAACACTCTTAATGATGCGGTTTACTTGGTTTGGCGGTAATATTCCTGTGCAGTGGCGACACCAGAGCCAAGGGTGATTGGATAGTTCAAATCCGCCATGGACATTTCGATGGTCGCAAGGCCAGAGAGCACCATCACATCGGTTAAAGAACCTAAATGCCCGATGCGGAAAGCCTTGCCGTTCAATTTTCCAAGCCCGATCCCGAACGATACACCGTAGGCATTGTTAGCGTGGTCCGTCAATTCGTTGGCATCTCGGCCTTCGGGAACGTAGATTGCGGTGACAGTGTCCGAGGCGATGTTAGAGGAATGCGCAACGGTTCTCAGTTCCCAAGCGGTAACGGCGCGACGCACGCCTTCGGCAAGACGGAAATGGCGGGCATAGACGTTCTCAAGCCCTTCTTCAAGCAACATTTTCAAGCTTTCGCGCAGGCCGTAGATCAATTGCAACGGCGGCGTATAAGGAAATCCACCTGAGGCATTATTCTTTAACATATCGTTGAAGTCAAAGAAGGTGCGTGGCAGGGTCGCGTGTTCCATGGTCTCGATAGCTTTGGGGCTGATGGCCAAAATCGCCATGCCCGTTGCCAGCATGAAGCCTTTTTGTGAGCCACAAACCGCGATATCTACGCCCCAGTCGTCCATACGGAACTCCATTGAGGCAATAGAACTCACCCCATCGACCATCAGCAGGGCGTTGCTGTCCGCATTATCCATGGCTTGGCGCACTGCTGCCACGTTCGAGCGTACCCCGGTTGCAGTTTCGTTGTGCGTTACTAGCACCGCCTTGTAACTCAGATCGGCTTTCAGCGCGATTTCGTAAGCGTTGGCAGGCGCAGCGGCACCCCATGGCGCTTCGACAATCTCGACATCGAGATCATGGCGTTGGCACAGGTTGATCCAGCGATGCGAGAACGCTCCATTGCGGCAGATCAACACTCGATCCCTAGCGCATAGGGTGTTACTGATAGCGGCTTCCCAGCCCCCGGTGCCAGAGGAAGCAAACAGCAAGACTTTGCCGTCTATTGTGCCGAAGACTTTTTTGGCCTCTTCGAGAGCCGGGGCAAAGGTGTCAATGAAGTTCTTGGAGCGATGGTCTTGCGATTGTACGTGCATGGCAAGGCGTAAGCGGTCGGGGAGGTTGGTGGGGCCCGGAATGAAAATCGGATTTTGTTGTGACATGATTGTGATCCTTAAGAGTGAGCAAGTTTGGGAGTGGAGGGTTTGGCGAAGTATCGAAATCGAAGAGCGGCCAGCATACCGGGAGTCTCCGCAGGGTGCAATTTTTTCAAAAAATAGGGCTTCCCCTGACAGGGCAGAGGTGGTGTTTATCGATCAAGTCGAAACCAGCTACCCTTTCCTTTTTGTTGGCTTTTTTTAGAGTCGGCGCGTGTGCTATCTATGCATGTCTCTAGCAGGCAAGGTGATTTTAGCCATCTATTCTGATGCTGATGTGCGTAAACTTTTCGGAGGTTTCCGTTTTGTTCAGCACATAGCGACGAGCCTGAGTAACATCGACGTGCTGTTACGAGACCTCGAAGAGATCTGTGTGTGTGGTTGGTCTTTTGACCGCAAAGAATATGGCAATGGAATATTTTGAAGGTCAACGCAGCCTCAATTCCGCAAAAAACTTCAAAGCCGCATAAGATACGCCAGTGTATTATATCGCTAGGTACTCGTGGCGTAGCTTAACGTTATCGAGAACCTCAGAGGCCTTTCCATCAAATACCACCTTGCCGGTATCCAGAATCACCGCACGATCCGCGAGATTCAACGCCGCAATCGCATTTTGCTCGACGATGATCGTGGTCATGCCCTGCTCTTGGACATGGATGAGGGCCTTTTCGATTTCCTCCTGCACGATGATCGGCGCAAGCCCTTCGTCGTACGGCTCGTCGAGCAGCAACAGCTTGACGTCCCTTGCCAACACACGCACAAATCGCCAACACCTGTTGCTCGCTGCCTAAGAGCGTAATCCCCTCTTGCCGACGACGCTTTACCTAGCTTCGGAAACAGATCATAAATCCGCTCCAACGACCTGCCAATCGGCTCGGCGATTTGCGCGAGCTTAACATTCTTCTCGACCGTGAGGCCCGAGATAATCCGCCGATCCTCAGGCACCAGACCACAACTGCTTGACTAGCTTGAAACGCCGCACTTGCAATGGTTGATGGTCCAACCAAAACCTCACCGTGTTCAAGACGCGGATCATCCAGACCGCAATCGCACGCAACGTCGAAGTCTTGCCCGCGCCATTGCGGCCCCCCCAGTAAAGCCAGAATCTCCCCTTCGTGTACGTTAAAGTTCACGCACTGCACAACATAGCTCTCGCCGTAGTACACCTTTGCAGGTCATAGGTCGAAAAATACGCTGGGGCAGTTTTCGCCATGTTTGCATTCTTGTTCCAGTCGTGCTGTTCCATACTGCTGCTCTATCTGGTTGCCGGAGATTAAAAATTAGGCATACTCGCTGCCAAGATAGGCTTCCAGCACCTTGGGGGTGGCCTTTAATTTCGTTAGGAGTTCCTTCTACAATCGGGCGTACCCTGCCCTGCGCCATCATCGTCACCTTCTGTGCCAGTGAAAACACTACACGTATGTCATGCTTGATGATCACTTTGGTGATCCTCTTTGCGACATTGGATAACTCTGCAACAACTCAATGGTGTCGTTGGTGTCCACACGGCGCCATGCCCGCAGTCGGCTCATCAAGCAGGAGCAATTTCGGCTCTTGGATCAAGCACATCGCCATTTACAAACGGCGCTTATCACCGCACGACAGCAAGGCTGCCATCGTTTGACGCTTGTCCTGCATGTTGACTTCTTCCAACAAGATTTCTGCCTGCATCTGAATTTCAATGTCCTGCATCACATGCACCACCGCATTCAGACGAAACTGCCCATCGCGCTTGGCGAAGCGGGGAATCATGACATTCTCAAGCACCGTCAAGTCGCTAAACACTTCTGGTGTCTGGAAAACGCGGCTGATATCATGATTAATCTCGTAAGGCTGTTTGCCGAGCAGGGACTGTCCAGCGAAGATCATCGAACCCTCATCGGGGATCAGCTTGCCCACAAAGCAATTCAGCAGGATGGATTTTCCAGCACTATTCGGGCCGATCACAGCATAGATCGAGCCTTCTGCCACGCTAAGGTTGACATCAATCAGTGTGCGCAAGCCTCTGAAGCGCTTATTAAGATTTTTTTACCTCGGGTATCGCCATCTGATTACTCCGTTTTGGTGCCTAAGCCTGTTTCGGGGTGCTTCCGATGATGCGATGCACTAGCCCAATGCGCTCAATACCTTCCATCAGATCGCTAGGCAAGAAGATCACTACCAACATGAAGGTCACGCCCAAGGTTAAGTGCGCCAGCGCCCCCTGCCGACAAAAGGATGCACGATGGTGACAAAGACATCGCTTAAGCCGTCTGGAAACACCAAGAACCATCCGGTTAGAATATTGTCATTAATCTTCGAGAAAATGTTCTCGAAATATTTGATCAAGCTCGCGCCGAAGATCGGGCCAACCAGCGTCCCGACACCGCCGAGGATGGTCATGCACGACCTCGCCCGAGGCAGTCCCCTGCATACGCTCGGCTCCGGCTAGCGGATCCATCAAGGCCAGCAACCCTCCGGCGAGTCCGGCATACATCCCCGAGATCACAAATGCTGACAGCACATACAGTCGGGTGTTGATCCCAGTGTAGGACATGCGAGTCTGATTGCTTTTGATTCCGCGCAGCATCATACCAAATGGAGAGCGAAAAATCAGGATCAAGATATAAAACGCCATGATCAAAACCACGTCGCAAACATAATACCCAGTGTTGAACTGATACAACCGATCTAGGCTCAAGACTCATTAAATATACCCTATGACGATGACTGCAATTTGGACCGCGGAGAAGTAAGGTATGAGCGCATCTATCATATCTGGTTGCGATACATGTCTCCAGTCTTTGAGTTTCGCGAACATATTTTCGACTTTGTGTCGTTGTTGATAGAGGATTTTATCGTAGGGAACGAGAGTTGTGCAGTTCTTCTTTGGCGGGGGCTCTATACCTTTGTCTCGCGGAGCGTCCCCGAACCAGTCAGCATCATAGCTGCGATCAACCAATAGGTGTTTGGCGCATGGCAATTTATCCAAAAAAATTTCAGTTCCTTTATAATCACTCCTTCAGATAAAAACATCATAACCGAAATCCATCACAGACAGC
>JABSOH010000041.1 GCA_013216065.1 Alphaproteobacteria bacterium | reverse complement strand
CAACAATTTTTTCATGTAGATTTCCTATGATTGATTGCAAGTTGAAAACTTTAGTGAAGGATGTAAAATCCTTGAACACGTATTTGTTTTTAAGGTATGAAGGCATGGTATTGAGTAATTTTCTGGCTGTGGCAATGACGGCTCTCCTCATGCCACGCGGGGACGTAATGTCCTCATAGAATCGGCACAGATACAGATACGAACTGTAGAAACTGTTGGTTATGTAAATCTGCTCCTGATATAGCGTCTCATCTTTCAAATCCTTTCGGTATAAGTTGATACAAAACTCGAAGCAGATGCTTCAGGCGGATGGCACCGAACTTTTATTCGCGTTCACTACCGTTATAAAATTTGCGAGTCTCACGGTAGCTATTCGGTAGCCAAGGGGTCTCAATAGCCACGTGCATCCTCTGATGATAGCAATCAATTCACGCCGTCCCCTCACATTTCTGCAAATAATATTGAAAACCAGACACACTCATGTCCTGCATGGACCAGCCGACTTCTAACCGATCATCATTGCAGGAATGTAACAATTTTATGAATAAAATATGACACTGCAAAAACACACTACACGCCATTGGATCTATTCAGCCTCAAGATCATGCTCCGTCTCGATTCCCAACCCTGGCAGCAAAACACTGAAGCAACTGCCTGCTCCGACCTCTGAGTCGACCTGTAGCGTGCCCTGATGGTTCTGGATGATGTGTTTGACAATCGCAAGCCCCAACCCTGTACCGCCGGACTCACGCGAGCGATTGCGATCAATGCGGTAAAACCGCGTTGTCAAATGTGGCAAATGCTGCTCGGCAATGCCATCGCCGTAATCGCGCACCGTAAAGCGTACCACTTCGTTAATCTCGGGGCTGGCGGCAAAGTCTGCCACCAAGTCCCCCCTGACCAAAGTCTCGAGGCGAACTTCGACTTTCGTGCCGTCTTTACTATACTTAATCGCGTTGTCGAGCAGGTTTTGCACCACTTGCGATAGCTGCATCTCGTGTCCCAATACCAGCACCGCCTCTCCCGGCATCTCCAAAACGATTTTGTGACCACCCTTCTTCGCCTGCTTCTGCAACGAGTCGGCTTCCTGCTGCACGATTTTGCACAGATCGACCAGGCTGTCCGAGGTTTCGGTTCCGGGCTCATCAAGGCTTGCAAGAATCAACAGGTCGTCCACCAAACGCACCATGCGTGCAGTCTGCTTCTGCATGATTTTCAATGCTGATTCACGGTCATCCTTGCTGATGTCGCTGCGACGAATGGTTTCGAGAAAACCCATCATGCTGGTCAATGGCGTGCGCAATTCGTGGCTCACATTGGCGACAAAATCCACACCACGCTCAGTCGCCCAACGCACAGCAGTTTTGTCGATCATGATCATCACTCCACGCCGAGCGGTTTCCGTCTGGCACGCAGGTAAGGCACGATTAGGCATTGATGCCAGCAGTAGAGAATAATACCGCACGTGCTGCCCATCAAGACGCACTTCCTCGCAATGCACGGCTTGTTGGTGCTGGATCACCGCCACGATATGCTCGGGGAGTCTGGGATCATAAATCAAATCCAACAAGGATTTCTCTGGCGCAATTTTCGGAATCGCGTTTTGCGCAGCATCATTGTACCAATCGATGTGAAAATGGGCATCGAACACAATCACTGGTAACGGGAGTTCTCCCAACATCGTCTCGTATTGTTCCACCTGCGCCGCCGTACTGGTATGTATCTGCGCGATATGCTCTTTAACCATACGCAACCAATAGCCGATCTCGCTTAACTGCGGATCAACTACAGCAGCAATGGCATCAATATCTTCGGCGGATAGAGACTCAGCTTTTGCTGAAGCCTCTAAATCGAGTTGTGGCAAGCGCAAATGACCGGTTTCGCCGCGCACCAAGCGATGCAACGCACTGACCGCCCGCGCATTCGGCCGCAGTAATCGCCAGCCAATCAGCGCAACTGTACTCGTCGCGCCAAGAGTAGGCCCCAATACCAGTGCAGCAAATGACTGATCCCACAGCAACCATACGGCCATGGTCACACCCTGCCCGAGCAGCACAGTCACCACGATCACTGTAAGGTTCGCCATCATGCTTCCCATTGCCCCCGATAAAACAACTCTGACGCTAGTTGTAATAAAAAATTCCTTGCATTCCCACACAAGTTTCCACTAACCTCACAGACGTTGAAAACATCGAATGGGAGAGCATGGTTGGTGTGATGTCGCTGGCTGCCAAAAGTGCCAAGCAGAGATATCGAACATTAGAGTTAAGCCATCACCGAAGGAGCAACCGCCCCGAAACTCTCAGGTACCCGTACTATTCGGTCACGATGCACTGGAAAGAGGTGCGCGATTTTGGGGTGCATGGAGGCTTGGGGCTGATGAGCTTCGGAACGGGCGGTTCTGCGAAGCGGTTGTATCTACCGACGGAAAAAGCCTCTGTCAAGGTTGCTTTTAGGTGCATCGCTCGGGATGAATATCTCAGGTTTCAAGATAGAGCGGGGCAGTTTACTGTCCACTTTCGCTGACCCTGGAGATTGCCCTGGGATGACCAGATGACTGACTTGCTCCTTTCTCCGCTTAACGATTGGCATCTTGGCCAAAATGCGCGCATGGTGCCTTTTGCAGGCATGTCGCTGCCCGTGCAGTACGCAGGCGGAATCAAGACCGAACACCTCGCGGTGCGGGATGGTTGCGGACTGTTCGATATTTCGCACATGGTGCAAATCCGCGTGAAAGCTGCCGAGGGAGTCGCGCCAGTCCTTACGGCCTTAGAAACCGTCTTCCCGATAGATTTTAGCCGTTTCTGTCCCGGATTAACGAAATACAGCTTCCTGCTCAGTGCTGATGGTGGGATTCTCGATGATGTCATGGTTTCTCACGCCGGGGATCACGTCATGATTGTGGCGAATGGTGCTCGACGCGATCATGATCCAGCCTATCTGCGCAGCTTATTGCCCGCGCACATCGCCATCAACATACTGGACGAACAGGCTTTCCTCGCCATACAAGGCCCAGACGCTGCCTCGATAATGGCCGATGTTCTGCCCGAGGCATTGTCGCTGGATTTCATGTGCACTGCCGAACTTACTTGGCGCAATCATCGGCTACGAGTCTTCCGTCAAGGCTACGCTGGCGAAGACGGCTTTGAGATTTCTTTGTCCGCAAACATTGCCGCGGATTTTGCGGGTGCCTTATGCGCCAACCCTGTCGTAACCCCCGCCGGGCTTGGCGCGCGCGACAGTCTGCGCCTTGAGGCTGGACTGCCGCTATGGGGGCAAGACATCGACGCGAACACCACTCCGCTTACAGCCAATCTCGATTTTGCTATTGCTAAAGTCCGCCGGATATCAGGGGGGTTCGTCGGTGCTGGTGTCATCATCCCGCAATGTGCCGTCGCACCGCATAAATCACTAGTGGGCATGGTTTTCGCCAGCAAGCAGCCCGCTCGCGCCGGGGCGAACGTACACCACGACGATAATCCCCAAAGCCCACCAATCGGCGTAATTACCTCTGGCGGCATATCGCCGAGCCGCAACCAACCGATTGCTCTAGCACGGCTCGAACGCCAGCACTGTGCGGCGGGTGCCAAGGTCTTTGCCAAAGTGCGCGGCAAAATGCTCGCCGCCACGATCACGGCATTACCCTTTGTCCCCCATCGCTACTATCGCACTCCATCATCGTAAAAGAGACCTCTATCATGAAAAAATTTACCCGAAGCCACGAGTGGATCGACGAAAAAGGACAGGTTGGTGTGAGTACGCACGCACTAGATGTTCTGGGCGATATCGTGTTTGTCGAATTGCCTGAAGAGGGAGCGGAACTGAGTGCTGGAGAATCGATTGCAGTGATCGAATCCCACAAAGCCGCCAGTGATATTTACGCACCCGTAGACGGTACGGTCACGACGTTGAACCAAGATGCAGTCGATGCCCCCGAAGACATCACCGCCAGTGACGACCTGTGGCTGTTCACCATCACGCCGAAGGATCCTGACGCTCTTGACGGTTTGATGGACGGGGAAGCCTACCGTCAATTCATCGAATCCAAAGCCTAACCTCAAGTACGGAATCCCCTCATGCCGGAACAATTCGTCACCCGTCATATCGGCCCGCGTCAGCAAGACGCCGAGACCATGCTAAAGTTTCTCGGCGAAAATAGCCTAGACGGTCTGATCCACAAATTGCTACCAAGCGACATCCGCCGTCAAGCGCCAATGATGTTGCCCGCGCCGCGTAGCGAATACGATGTCTTGCAAGACCTGAACAAAATCGCCAAGAAAAACAAGGTCATGACCTCGTTGATCGGGATGGGATACTACAATACGTTCACTCCAACCGTCATCACACGCAAAGTGCTGGAAAACCCGGCGTGGTACACGTCGTACACCCCCTATCAGTCCGAGATAAGCCAGGGTCGGCTGGAGGCTCTGCTCAACTTTCAGACCATGGTCAGCGACTTGACCGGGATGGAGATTGCCAATGCCTCAATGCTCGATGAGGCCACCGCCGTGGCAGAGGCCGTGATGATGGCCTATGGCATCAAAAAGAACAAAGGCGTGGTGTTGATCGATCCGGACATTCATCCGCAATCGCTGGGAGTCATGACCACACGTGCCACCCCACTCGGGATGACGGTACTTGAATCCACCGCGCTGGTGGACGTGCCAGAGACCCTATGCTGTGCGGTAATCTCGTATCCCGGCAGTAGCGGTGTCCTGCGCGATATCCGCCCCGAAATAGAGGCCATCCACGCCGTAGGCGGGCTGGCAATTGTGGTGACGGACTTGCTCGCCCTGACCATTCTAGAATCCCCAGGTGCCACAGGCGCAGATATCGTGGTCGGCTCGGCGCAACGTTTTGGCATTCCCATGGGGTACGGCGGTCCGCACCCGGCGTTTTTTGCCACCAAAACCGCGCATCAACGCCGCATCCCCGGACGCATCGTCGGCATATCCATCGACAAACTTGGACATCCAGCCTATCGCCTCGCCCTGCAAACTCGCGAACAGCATATCCGTCGCGAGAAAGCGACCTCAAACATCTGTACCGCGCAGGCTCTGCTCGCCATCATCGCGAGTTTTTACGGCCTTTGGCATGGTCCAGACGGCTTAAAGACCATCGCCAAATATGTTCATAGCCTCGCAACCGTCTTTGACAGCCGCGCCAATGCTGGAGGTTATCGCCTGCGCCACCAGCAATTCTTCGACACCGTAGTACTTGATACTGGAGACAACACCGAACGCCTCTTCCGCAAGGCCGAAGAACACGGCTACAACCTGCGGCGTTTCGATCAAGCCTTGGGACTAAGTTTCGATGAAACCCACAACACCTCCAGTATCGATGATCTTGCTAAGGTCTTCGGCTTGGACGAGCATCAGGAACAGCCCGAACTTGCCGCCGTGCCGTGGGGGCTGAGGCGCAATGACGATTTCATGACCGCCGAGATTTTTCATCTTCTGCACAGCGAGACCCAGATGCTGCGTTACATGCGCAGCCTTGCCGACAAAGACCTTGCGCTCGATCGCACCATGATTCCGCTCGGGTCATGCACCATGAAACTGAATGCCACCACCGAGATGATCCCGATCTCGTGGCCAGAATTTTCCAACCTGCACCCCTACGCGCCACCGAACCAAACCCGTGGCTATCGGCAGTTAATGCGCGAACTGGCGAGTTGGCTTTGCACTGTGACGGGCTACGCGGCGGTGTCCTTACAGCCTAATGCTGGCTCGCAAGGCGAATACGCTGGACTACTTACTATTCGCCGCTACCACCTTTCGCGCAATGAGTTTGAACGCAAAATTTGCCTAATCCCGTCCTCAGCACACGGCACTAACCCAGCCTCAGCAGTAATGGCGGGGATGAAGGTCGTGGTCGTGAATTGCGACGATGAAGGCAATATCGACCTTGATGATTTAAAGGTCAAGGCTGAAAAGCACAGCACCGAGCTGGCAGCAATGATGATCACCTACCCATCGACCCACGGCGTGTTCGAAGTGCATATTCGCGAGGTTTGTGCCGTTGTGCATCGACACGGCGGACAGGTCTACGTCGATGGTGCAAATTTGAATGCGCTGATTGGGTTGGTCTCACTGCCAGAGATTGGCGCGGATGTCAGCCACCTAAACCTACACAAGACCTTCTGCATCCCCCACGGCGGCGGCGGCCCTGGTGTTGGGCCAATCGGAGTCTCCAGCCACTTGGTGGACTTCCTCCCCGGTGATCCCTTAAAGCCCGATGACGGTGCAGTTTCCGCCGCCGCCAGTGGCAGCGCAGGTATTCTGCCGATCAGTTGGTGCTACGTTGCCATGATGGGTGAGCAAGGCTTGCGTCGCGCCACCAAAATCGCGATTTTAAGCGCGAATTATATCGCAAAACGCCTCGCGCCATACTATCCCGTCCTGTACTCTGGCTTGAAAGGCTATGTTGCCCACGAGTGCATCATTGATATCCGCCCAATAAAGGAACGCACTGGAATTTCCAACGAAGATATCACCAAACGTTTGATGGACTATGGCTTACACGCCCCAACAATGTCGTTTCCGGTGGTAGGCACGTTGATGATTGAGCCGACTGAATCCGAAACACTGGAAGAAATGGAGCGCTTCTGCAACGCCATGATCATGATCCACGGTGAAATTCGAAAGGTGGAAGAAGGCATCTGGCCAAAGGACAACAATCCGTTGATCAACGCCCCGCACACCGCACACCACATGGCAGAAGACATTTGGAGTCACCCCTACAGCCGTAAAGAAGGCGTTTTCCCGGCGGGGATCGAGGGCAAATACTGGCCGCCGGTTTCGCGCGTAGATAATGTGTTTGGGGATCGCAATCTGGTCTGTTCGTGTCCCAGCATCAACAGCTACCGCACCGGAACCGACGGGGCGGTACCATCATAGTCATTTCGGCGGTCATGAACTAAAGTTGCACCCCAGTCAAACAGCTTGATCGCTAAACAGCACGACGCGATTTTTGCGATAAATTGTCAATCCTGCCAGCACAAGGCTTATGCCAACGCGCTTTGTCCAAGCCGAGACCAATGGTGTTGTACGCTAACAAGCCGCTATCGATCGTCAACCCGCGTCACTCTTCACAACCTGTTTGGCAATAACGGTTTATTTTGCTGAATTGTTCTTCGTTCAACCAGAATCCCGATGACATGAAACACTCCTTAGTTTCACATTCTTGAAGCACAGTTCTTTTTGGAGCTGGCACCTGACTTAAAATAAGTCAGGTGTTATCCATGTACATAAAGCATTATCAATGATCAAGAAACAAGCAACTGGAATTCATGAAATACCTTGTTGCGGGTTCGACAGCGGGAACAGTAGCCGAACTGGCAGGTGTTCATCGCAATACGTTTTTTTCACAAGCTACGCACCGCCATTGCCGAGAAACAATCAGGAAAGAGTCGCACAGTTTGCTGAAGAGAGAGAATTAGACGAAAGTTACTCTGCGCAAAGGGAAACGAGGTAGAGGAACTGCTGGTAAAGTGGCAGTGTCTGGTATTTTGAAGCGCGGTGGAAATGTTTATGCAAAACCATCCCGAACGCTAAAACGGATACTCTGATGCCCATTATTCGGCAGAAAATAACGCCTTGTTTATACTGATAGCTATCGCTCGCATAACGGTGTCAGGGTTCAAGCGCGCTACAGGATTCAACACGTTTTGCTCATGGACGTCATCATATCAATGGCATTGAACACTTCTGGAACCCGGCAAAACGGTAGATGCGAAAATTCAATGGTATTCCAAAAAACTCTTCAGCATGTTCCTGAAAGAGTGCGAATGGCGATTGAATACTGGTTCACCACAAAAGCTGCTTAAAGACCTCAAGTCTACTCTCAAATCTCAATCTTGAGTGTCAGCCCCTATGATTTTAGCCGTGTCAAATTTGATGGCCGAGCCTTTTTTGATGGTTTGCAAAACGCCGATCAAGTCACGAATTTCAGCTTTGAAGGTGCAACTTTTGAGTCTGGCTTGAGCTTGTCTGCAACTGGGTCCTTACATTGTGTGCCGGATTTGTGCGGTACCCAATATAGCCACCAGATTGTTTTGGATGAGTTGCGATGTGACCCTCAAAAACGTTTTGGCTGTCATTCCTGTGATCCCGGTGAGTTTGTTAACCCGGAAGATGCATCCAGATTAAGACGCCTGAAAGAAATCGCCGAACAGAACAAGGATCATGATCAATCCCTGGAATTCAAGGCACTGGAATTACAGGGTGGACGACACCACCCCAATACAGGCAAGTCGTGTTTTCGGGTTTGCAGCAACTGATGGTCGTCGCGTTTTGAGACCTCTAATCGCTTTGGTGCTGTTATGGCTTGGCGGCGCAACAGTGTACTATTTCCTTGCCCCTGTCCAGAAACCGTTAACCTTACTGATCGTCAGCCTGCGAGAGACGAATTTTAATGAAATCTGTACCAGTCTTGATTGTTGGCCCATTGACCTGCTGATGTTTGCTCAAAGCATTCTGTCTTTATGTCTTTATCTTCTTACCTGGTCTTGCCTTACGCAATCGGTTCCGGCTTTAGATTCATGCGCTCAAAAAGCCGTTCCAGTCCGAAGACCAGCAGGACTTGAGTGGTTGATCGGCGTGCACAACGAGTTTTTCCTGTTTCGGTAAAATATGGAACTGGCTGATCTTTAGTTCTCAGGCTATGGATTTCGCCTGTACTGTGTTGTTTAGGATATAGAGGACATTGGATTCTAGAATAGAGCGGCTAAGGTTACAGGTGTTGCATGGAGAATACGCATTTTAGCCATCGTGCACTCAGGGAGCTTCTGGATAGTCTTGATGATGCATCGCTGAGCAATCACGACAAAGGCACGTATTTCGAGCGTGTGGCACGTGAATATCTTTTGCGTGATCCCATGCGCAAATACCAGTACGAAGAGGTTTGGCATTATGCGGAATGGGCAGCCAATCATGGCTGGAACGCCCAGGATCTAGGTATTGATCTTGTTGCAAAACTTCGTGGCAAGCCGGGTTTTGCAGCGATACAGTGCAAATTTTATGAAGCCGACAAGCGCGTTGCCAAAGCCGATCTTGACAGCTTCATCTCGGCTTCCGGCAATGAAATTTTCCAGCAGCGGATAATCATCGATACGACTGTGCAGCCATGGTCAGCACACGCTGAACAGATGATTGCTATCCAGTCGGTTGAGACTTTCCGCATTGGCCTGAAAGACCTTGAAGAGAGTCCGATCCGGTGGCGGGATTTTCTGGAGCGGGGAGCAGTCAAATTCCGTCCAAAAAAAGTGTCACGTCCTGATCAGCTTGAGGCTATTGCAGCAGTGCGGTCTGGCCTGTCAAAGGCCGATCGCGGCAAGATGATCATGGCTTGCGGCACGGGCAAGACATTCATCAGCCTGAAGATTGCCGAGCAGATGGTGGGGATTGAGGGCATGGTGCTATTTTTGATGCCTTCCCTGGCCTTGATTGCGCAGACGGTTCGTGAGTGGTCAAGTGATGCTGAATTTCCGTTACATTCGGTTGCTGTGTGTTCGGATAGTCAGGTCGGCAAGCGTCGCAAAAGCGCTGATGACGTCGCCGGGATTGAAGTCACGGATCTGGCTTTCCCGGCCTCGACCAATGCCGGAAAGCTGTCCAGGAGCATTGCAGAAGCCGATCCTGCCGCCATGCGTGTGGTTTTTGCGACCTACCAGTCGATCGGGGTGATTTCCGAAGCCCAGCAACAAGATGGCCTGGGCGAGTTTGATTTGATCATCTGTGACGAGGCGCACCGCACCACGGGAGCCAAAATCACCAACCAGGACGAGTCGCATTTCATCCGGGTGCACGACAATGCCCATGTAGCAGGCAAGAAGCGTTTATACATGACGGCCACGCCGCGGATTTTTGGTGAGGGTGCGAAGAAAAAAGCCGAAGAGCATAGTGTTGAGTTGTGTTCAATGGATGATGAATCGCTGTTTGGCGGGGTTTTGTTTCATCGTGGCTTTTCCTGGGCGGTGGATCAGGGGTTGCTCTCGGACTTCAAGGTGATTGTCCTGACGATGGATGAAGGCGAGGTCAGTCGGGCGGTACAGCAACGTCTGGGTGATGCAAACAATGAGTTGATGCTGGATGATGCCACCAGGATTATTGGCTGTTACAAGGCGCTTCGCAAACTGGATTTGAAAGACCCGGTTGATCCTGAACTACCGATGCGCCGTGCCCTGGCGTTCTGTGGCACTATCAAAAAGTCGCAGGCGGTGGCCAGGGAGTTCGGCGGGGTGGTTGACGCGTATCTTGGTAGTGATCTGGTCAGGGACAAGGAGAAAGTCCAGCCGGTCAGATGTTCCCTTCGGCATGTTGATGGCACCTTCAGAGCCAGGGAGCGCAACAATCTACTGGGTTGGCTGCAAGCAGATAGTGCGGGAAACGAATGTCGTATTCTTAGCAATGCGCGTTGCTTGTCCGAAGGGGTTGATGTTCCGGCCCTGGATGCGATTATTTTCATGCATCCACGCAAAAGCCATATTGATGTCGTGCAGTCTGTTGGCCGGGTGATGCGCAAGTCGGCGGGCAAGAAGATGGGCTATGTGATTTTGCCGATTGCGGTGCGTTCGGACATTCCTCCGGAAGAAGCCATGCGCGACAATGAGAAGTTCCGTGTTGTCTGGCAAATCCTGAATGCCCTGCGTGCCCATGATGAGCGGGTGGACGCGGTGATCAATCAGGCATCACTGGGGCAGGATATCAGTGACTGGATCGAGATTGTTTATGGCGGTGAGTTGAAGAGTGTGACGGCGGTTGTGCAGGATTTACCCGAAAAGAAGCACACCAACCCTATAGGGAATGCCGTTTCACCGGATGTTCCGGTTTCGTCCGTCCCTCATCCGGCCCTGTTTGTTGATGAGTTCAGCAAGGCGATCATGGCGCAGATCGTCAGAAAATGTGGCACGCGTCATTACTGGGAAGACTGGGCGCAGGACATTCAGGGAATTGCCGGGCGGCACATGACACGCTTGCGTGTGGCACTGGATGATCCGCATGGTGCGGCCCGAAGGCAATTTGATCAGTTTCTGGCAGAATTGCGTGATGATCTGAACAGCGGCATGACCGAAGAAGACGTGATTGAGATGTTGTCGCAGCATCTGATTACCCGTCCGGTATTTGAAGCCCTGTTCGAGGGTGGAGAATTTGTGAAACGCAATCAGGTGTCGATCGCGATGCAGCGCATGCTGGATGTACTGGAAGCTGGCCATCTCGATCAGGAAACGGAAACCCTGAACAGGTTCTATGACGATGTTAAACGCCGTGCCCTGGGGCTGACCGATCCCTTTGCCAAACAGCAGTTGATCGTGCGTCTGTACGACAAATTCTTCAAGGGGGCTTTCCCGCGCGTTGCCGAGCGGCTGGGGATTGTCTACACCCCGGTGCAGGTGGTGGATTTTATTATCCGTTCGGTGGATGATGTTCTGCGGCAGGAGTTTGATCAGGGCATCGGGGATGAAAACATTCACATCATCGACCCCTTCACCGGAACGGGGACGTTCATCACCCGCCTGATGCAATCGGGTTTAATGACCCCTGAACAACTGGAACACAAATATCGTCACGAGATTCACGCCAACGAAATTGTCCTGCTGGCCTACTACATTGCCGCCATTAACATTGAGGCCACTTTCCATAGCCTCAGGGAAGGTGATTACGTTCCATTTGCTGGCCTGTGCCTGACGGATACCTTCCAGATGTACGAGAAGGACGATCTGATCTCGCATTCCATGCCGGAAAATTCAGAGCGTCGAAAGCGGCAAAAAAACCTCGATCTTCGCGTGATTATGGGTAATCCGCCCTATTCGGCTGGGCAAACCAGCGCTAACGACAATAATGCCAATGTTGCCTGCCCTGGCCTTGACGCGGAGATTGCTAATACTTATGCCAGGCACAGCAGGGCAACCAACAAAAATGCCCTCTACGACAGCTATATCCGTGCCATTCGCTGGGGCAGTGATCGCCTCGGCGAGGCCGGGGTCATGGCCTATGTGACGAACGCAGGCTGGCTTGATAGAGCATGGCCATGGATGGAATGCGCAAGTGCCTGACCGAAGAATACAGCCGTCTATATGTTTTCCACCTTCGGGGAAATCAACGCACTAAGGGGGAATTGTCGCGAAAAGAAGGGGGCAAAATTTTTGGTAGCGGCAGTCGTGCGCCAATTGCCATTAGTGTTCTGGTCAAAAACCCGAATGCCCAGCGACATGGTCAAATCTATTACCACGACATCGGCAATGATCTGGATCGACAGCAGAAACTCGACATTATCCAGAACTTTGGCAGTATTGCAGGCATAACCAAAGCCGAGTGCTGGCAGAGCATCACGCCGGATAAACATCACGACTGGCTCAATCAGCGCGATAACAGCTTTGAGCAATTCATCCCGATGGGGGATAAGAAGAACAGGAACGTACTGCAGATTTTTGCAAACTATTCCAGAGGCT
>JABSOH010000040.1:5936-12794 GCA_013216065.1 Alphaproteobacteria bacterium | reverse complement strand
AACGATGCCAACGATTATGCCAACGACACCATGCAAAATCCGGCCTATCCATTGGAGTTATTGCAGCGTGCGATTACCCTGGGCTTGAAGACCCAGGAATATATCAAGCAGCTACCAGATTTGCAGATGGTCGATACAGAACATTCTCCGCAATCCTGAACCACTGCTCATAAAAAAAGCCCCGCTAGTCCGAAGACCAGCAGCAGGGCTTTGATGATGCGCTTAGGCACAGCGTTTGGCTATAAAACGGATACTCTGATGCCCATTATTCGGCAGAAAATAACGCCTTGTTTATACTGATAGCTATCGCTCGTATAATGGTGTCAGAGTTCAAGCATTACAGGATCAATCATTCAACACGTTTTGCTCGTGGACGTCATCATATCAATGGCATTAAAAACTTCTGGAACCCGGCAAAATGGCAGATGCGAAAATTCAATGGTATTCCAAAACAACACTTTAGTATGTTCCTGAAAGAGTGCGAGTGGCGATTTAATGCTGGTTCACCACAAAAGCTACTTAAAGAACTCAAGTCTACTCCCAAATCTCAATCTTAGGTGTCAGCCCCAAAGATATAAGGTTCGGACCAGCAAACAAACTGGTACGAAAGATGAAAAAAGTCAATAACAAGCTATTCACAAACAGAGAGTGAGGGTTTATGCGTAAGATTGGAATGCGCAACCGTAAGTAAGGATGAATCCTATTGTTTATATTGATGAGAGCAGTTTTGCCCATGATATGCCACGGGCTCTGCCCCCAAGGGGCAGAGATGGTACGGCAAACACAATTGGCGTGCGTGCCGGAAGGACCAGTGTCATTAGATCGGTTCAACATTGCTCATAGCTTGCATGTTTCAATGCAATATTGACAACGGGTCTGGGCTCACCACAGACCTTATTCCGAAGCAGGCTGTGTTTGGGTGATGGACAATTCCATCAACGAACGAGACAAACCGGACAATCAACGATGCAAATCACATCCTCGAGTTTCTGCCTTCCACTTCATCCGCCCATGGAATCATTCTTGAGGCGTCTGGCTATATCTGATCATCGGACAGGATATAGTGCCCGCAAAATTAGTATCTTGAACATCAGAACCGGATCACAGAACGATCAGCCCCACTCTGGCGGCGATCAGAATATTGACGCATGTTGAAGGTACCTCTATCCCTTCAACATGCGGAGGCGTAAAGCATCCAATCTTTTTGTACAAGCGTGATTCTGTTATATATACAGCGGAAATTTTCAAGGAGATGATACAGCGCTTGCGCCCCACGTAGAAACAGTTATCAAGATACAAGATCCGCTCAAGTCGCCCATACGGTGTCGGCAATCTTGAGGATCATTTGCCCGCGATGTTGATTCTATCGCGAAATTGACTGCAGAGTGCTCAAAGTAGTCTACATGGCGTTTTTTGTGGCAGAGCAATCTGTTTGCCGTGTCTTCTCCGCAACATTCTTCGTAGAGAGGTTCGGGAAGCTACATCTGCCTTCAAAAGCCCCCCTACCATGAGCGAGGTCAAAAAACCCGAAGTTAAGGTGCTTGCTGATCCGGTCCCCATTCCTTTGGGCGCTGAAAGTGGAACAAATCATCGTCCACAATCAGGTTGTATCGCGGGTTGATCAGGCTGACGATGATGTCGGCGCCATTAGGAGACGAAATCGTCCACCGCCGCAAATCGAGCGTATTGGCGTTGAACAGTAGGGTTATGTCGCCATTTTCAGGGGCTTCGCGTTCGATCAAGCGGATCCGAATAATGCCGTTGTCGTTATCGAGCCACAAAATCTTCAACTCAGGGCTTTGCAGCATATTATCTGCCAGCAGATAATCCGCGATACTGCCAGATTGCAGATAATGGCTCACCTGCTCAAGTTCAAGATCGACCTCAATCAGCAATGTGCCAGAGGCAATCAACAGTAATGGTGAAGGGGAATCGTATTCAAAGCGCGCCTGATCTGGCCGTCGCCAATAAACCGTGCCTTCGATAAAGCCGCCGCCGTTGAACTGCACAAAGCGCGCCTGCATGGTGCGCTGGGGATTCAGATGGGCATCAATGCGCGCGATTAAGGCGAGATCCGCTGTACTCAAGCTATCAGGCGGGCTCTCTTGTGCAAAAGCCGCGGCACTCCATGGCCCGAGGATCACCAAAAGAATACGCAGTAGACTCATTCGTCAAAACCCCGAATCAAGACCTCGCGCTTATTGTTATGATTGGCTGCGCTGATCACACCTTGCGCCTCCATCTCGTCGATCAAATCCGCCGCACGATTATAGCCAATACGCAATTGGCGTTGTACAAAACTCGTTGAAGCTTTCTGGTGTCGCGCCACAATGGCAACCGCCTGATCATATAAGCTTGCGTCGGAGTTCTCTCTGGTCTCGAACATCGCAGCGGCAGCATCGCCGAGGTCTGAGTTAATTGCGCCTTCATCCGTGACTTCTTCAAGGTAGCTCGGCGGGCGTTGTGCGCGTAGCCAGTTACAAATTCGTTCGACCTCAGTGTCCTCCACAAACGGCGCGTGGACGCGGGTGATGTTGCCCGCCGCCTGCATCAGCAGTAGGTCGCCTTTACCCAGAAGCTGTTCAGCCCCCTGCTCGCCAATGATGGTGCGGCTATCGATCTTTGATGTCACACGGTAGCTGATCCGGGTCGGGAAATTCGCCTTGATGGTGCCAGTAATCACATCAACCGAAGGTCGCTGGGTCGCCATGATCAAATGAATCCCCGCCGCACGTGCCATTTGCGCAAGACGCTGGATCGAGGCTTCGATGTCCTTGCCTGCCACAATCATCAGGTCAGCCATTTCATCGACCACAACCACGATCAGTGGGAGAGGCTCGGTGAGCAGTTCCTCGGTGTCGAAGGTCGGCCGTCCAGTTTCGTCGTTGATGCCAGTTTGCACTTTGCGGCTTAAGGTTTCGCCTTTGCTCAAGGCATCGGCGACACGGGCATTGTAGCCGTCGATATTGCGTACTCCAACTCGCGACATCAGGCGGTAACGGTTTTCCATCTCCCGCACCGTCCACTTTAAGGCTACCACGGCTTGCCTCGGCTCGGTGACCACCGGAGTCAGCAGGTGCGGAATGCCGTCGTAAACGCTGAATTCCAGCATTTTTGGGTCGATCATGATGATTCGACACTGATCGGGGTTCAATCGATACAGAATTGACAGCAGCATGACATTCAACCCGACGGATTTTCCAGAACCCGTCGTTCCGGCAATCAGCAGATGCGGCATAGTGGCGAGATCGACGATCAAGGGCGTGCCGTCGATGGTTTTGCCGAGGATCATTGGCAGTTTAGCGGCATGCTCTTGGTAAGTTTTCGCGCTAAGAATTTCTTTCATGTTCACCATCTCACGATGGTCGTTGGGAAGCTCAATACCCAATGCCGAATTTCCGGGGATAGTGGCAATCCGCACCGATAATGCGCGCATAGTGCGGGCAATATCATCGGAGAGATTGACGATCTTCGAGGTTTTGATCCCTGGTGCAGGTTCAAGTTCGTACATGGTTACGACGGGGCCCAGCTTGATCCGTTGTATTTCGCCATGAATGCCGAAATCGCCCAAAACTTCTTCGAGGCGGCGGGCGTTGTTCTGGAGTTTTTCATGCGAGTCGGCACTATCGACCACAGTTGGCAGCTGATTGTTGAGTAGATCGCGGGGCGGCAATTGAAAATCTGCCGCATGGACATGGCGTGCGCTGGGTGCTGGAGAGGATTCGGCCTTAGGTGTGACAGGTTTGCTCGCAACTGGAATTGCGGGAGAGGCAGTGGGTTGCATTGTGGGCGTCACCTGTGCAATTAGCTTAGTGGTTTTGGGCGTGACGATTCCGGGAGCAGTAGCGAGGGGTCCAAGACTTGGTTCGATACGCGCACCATTGCCGAGTGGCGATGCGGTTTCCAAACTTGGGGCGATACGCAATGGACTCGGCTGGGTTTGAGTGTCTGATTGCAAGAATGTTTTATCGTTGTTAACCTCAGTTCCTTCATGCGCGGCGGCTTTGGCTACGGCGCGGCGGTCTTGATGGGCTTTCAGTTGCGTGCCGCCCTGACTAAGCCCCAAGTTCATGCCGCGACCCAAAAACGCACCGCCAAAGCGTGCAGCTTGAAACAGTTTGGCAATGACCCAGAAAATCGCCCACCCGATATAGTGCGCGACAACGCCGTAATCACGTAAAGGCAAACGTGCTGCACTGAATAGCAGCAACACACCAAGGAAAGCCAACACGATGAGCGCAATCAGAACGCCTTGGGTTGAAAGATGGGCTTGCAGAAAACTGAGGACGCGCTCGCCGACCATGCCAGCATTCAAGGTGCCAGGTAGAAAATAGGCCATGAGGGTTGCAGCCGACAGCATTGCGCCGATAGTAGCGATCAGAATCGCGAAGCTACCGAATAACGGACGATGCCATGTGCGCGCCGCTTTGGGAAGAACCGCGCGCATCCTTGCCACCGCCCATAGGGCAAGAATCATGGGCAGAACATAGCTGCCCATGCCAAAGAGCTGATAGCCAAGATCCGCGAACACTGCACCAATGGCTCCGGTAGTGTTTTTGACCGTTGCATCGGTGCTGATGGTATTCCACGATGAGTCGCTGGAATCGAAGTCGAGTAACGCGACGAGACTCCCTGTCGCCATCAACAACAGCAGGCACGGAATAACCCCGCGCCAGAACATAGCGTTCAGCACCATCAGAATCCGAAGATTATCGTCCCGAGCATTACTGCGTGTGTTGCGAGTATGGGATTTTCTGGCAGATTTCATGACACTACAGATCAACCGGGCAGGAAGGAAATACGCTAATAAGCGGAAAGAAGCTACGCTGGCTTGCAGAATAAGCGGCAGAGTGGTTCCGGTCAATCAGGGATCAGGCGGCGTAGGGTTTCGAGAGCGGGTTTCAACTCACGCGCATGACGCACCAGCGCAACGCGGATAGAAGTGTTTTCCGGGTGCGATTTGTTCTGGTTCGCATAAAAAGCGCCCCGGTAGAACCCGTAGGCCGCCCTCGCGCCAAAAGTGCTTTGTGACTTCGATGTCATCATTGACGCGTAGCCACAAAAACATCCCGGCTTGAACTGGTGTAAAGCCCGGTTGATCGGCAAACAGGCAGTTGCTGAGGACATAGTTTTCCTGATAGTGACGGCGAATGATTTGCACATGATCCTCGTCTTGCCACAGTGCGATAGAGGTGGTTTGTAGGGCGAGCGGCATCCGATTTCCGGCAAAGCTTTTGATTTTGCGAATCATGTCGATCAGTTTGGGGTCTCCGGCGAGTAAACCTGAACGCAGGCCAGCACAACTCGAGCGCTTCGAGAGCGAGTTCAAACACACGACATGATCGAAGGGCTGGTCTGTTCCCATGCGTGCAGCAATGGCGAGAATTCCTTGCAGAGGTGTTTTGGCGTACAACTCAGAATAGCATTCGTCGCTGGCGACGATAAAATCGTGTTTGTATGCGGCGGTAATCCAAGCGCGTATGGTGGCTTCGGGTAGGATATTGCCCGAAGGATTGTCGGGACTGCACAGATAGACTAGGCGTAAATCGGCGAGAATATCCACATCGAGTTGATCGGGTGTTGGGAATGCGCCTGCCACCGTGTCGAGAGCCAAGGTCTCTGCCCCGGCAATCCGCGCCGATCCGGCATAGACCGCATAGCTGGGGTTGGGCATGGCGATCAAGTTGTGGCGCGAGGACTTTTGGACATTGTTGCTTTTGGCACAAAAACGGGTCAGCATCGCGAGCAGAAACAGCCCCTCGCGTGAGCCACAGGTGGGATCGACATCAAAATTAGTTGCCAGTCCTGCAAGTGCAAACCGGCGGCACAACCAGACGTGCATGGCCTCGCGTAATTCAGGTGTCCCCGGGATTGGCGGGTAGCAGTTCCAGTCCTGATCTTGGGCGGCGATGGTTCTGGCAACCAAGGCAGGCGGCGCAACCTTAGGTTCGCCGATCGTGAGGTCAAAGCTTTCGTGCGTTGAGGGAATGTCCTGCAGAAGTTGCCGCAAGCGTTCAAAGGGATAGGGGCCTAAGGCATCGATGGCCCTCATGGGTGTCGATTTTCGGGGTGTAGTAAAAAAATCAAGAGAAAGTCTTTGATGCAAGATTTTGAGAATCTATCACCACATAGGACGGCTAAGCAACTGTTGACCCCGCGGGGAATATTGCGTAATAACCTGCGAGGATTGGCCTTCAGGGTCGTCATATTTCGTTTGTTTTGTCGCGTGCGCAGGTGTCAAGCTTAGGTACACCTGTCTTTCAATGCGGCCTGTTTGTCCTTGAGGAGCCCCCCATGTCCAGACGTTGTGAACTGACCGGGAAAACCGTCGTGACCGGCAATAATGTGAGCCATGCGGTAAATCGCACGCGGCGGCGTTTTTATCCGAATTTACAGCGGATATCGGTCAATAGCGAGACCTTGAAGCAGGATTTCTCGGTGCGGATTTGTACTCAAGCTCTGCGCACGCTTGAGGTCAACGGTGGCTTGGATAACTGGTTGCTCAAGACCTCAAACACCAAGCTTACGCTGTTGGCTCTGTCACTGAAAAAGCGCATCCTGCGGGCGAAAACCGCAGCAGCCTGACCCGCGACGTTTGCAATTCTTTGAGCTATTAAGGAGCAGTCGATGTTCGATGCGCTCATTGCTGTTTTACACTCTGCTGCACCAGAAGCGATTCTGCTGTTGATGATCCCTTTGGCGTTTGCCACGATATTGTTGATGCTGCGTTTGTTCGGCGAGGCCGGGCTGTATGTGTTTATCGCGCTGGCGATTGTTGCCGCCAATATTCAGGTGCAAAAAATTGTGCAGTTCGGGTTTTATCTTGAACCGGTGGCTCTGGGGACGGTGCTGTTCTCC
>JABSOH010000040.1:0-5926 GCA_013216065.1 Alphaproteobacteria bacterium | reverse complement strand
GACATCTTGAACGAATATTTCGGGGCGCGTTCGGCAAAGCGCGGAGTATTAGTGGGCTTTGTCGCAAGTATTTTCTGGCTGTTGGTGATGCTGCTAACAGTGGGATACGCCCCTCTGAGCCTCGAGCAGGCCGGAACCGATTACGCATGGGCATTAGAAACCCACGATCAAATTGCCGCACTGTTCACGCCGTTCCCCGCGATTTTAGGGGCTTCGATCATATCCTACCTGTTCAGCCAGTATTTCGATGTCTGGATATTCGCAAAGCTGCGTCTCCTCACCCAAGGCCGTAGTTTGTGGTTGCGCAACAATGTCTCAACCGCGCTCAGCGGATTGCTGGATAATGCTGTGTTCTCGACTTTAGCCTTTGTGGTCTTTGCTGTCGACCCGGTGCCGTGGGATGCACTGTTGTGGGTCTTTATCCTCAGCACCTATGGCCTGAGACTGGTGATTGCTTTGCTTGATACACCCTTCATGTACCTAGCACGGGTGTGCCTGTCGGATAATCACATCATGCCGGATACAGCCTGAGCGCAGATGATGCAATACCCCGGCTTTGATTTTTGCATTACCGATCAAGCCAGCGACTCTGCAGCGCGCTGTGCCACCATCACCACGCCGCACGGTGACATCCCGACACCAAATTTTATCTTTTGTGCCACCAAGGCTAACCTGAAGGCAATGCCGATCAGCGCGATTCGTGCGGCCGGGGTGGATATTATCCTGTCCAATACCTATCATTTGATGCTGCAGCCTGGGTCTGCAGTTGTGGCAGGGCACGGCGGCCTGCAAGAATATAGTCGCTGGCGCGGGCCGATGTTAACCGATAGCGGTGGTTTTCAGATTTTTTCTCTGGGGCATAGCTCGGTGGCGGACGAAATTAAGGGACGGCGCACCGGGCGCGGCAACATGCTGTACGGGATCAGCGAAGATGGCGCGCGGTTTCGTTCCTACGTCGATGGACGCGCGGTGGAACTCACGCCAGAAAAAGCGATTCAGGTGCAGATGCGGCTTGGAGCGGATATCATTCTGGTGCTGGACGAATGCACACCGTACCATATTCGCGAAATTCAAACTTTTGAAGCCATGGAGCGCAGTCACCGTTGGGCTTTGCGCTCGCTACAAGCATTTCAAGAGGCTGGCGGAGTCGGTAGCGCTGGGCTGCAATCGCTGTATGGCATTGTTCAGGGCGGGATCTATCGCAAAATGCGCCAGATCAGCGCTGAGTTCGCGGGCGAGCACCCCTTCTTTGGTACGGCGATTGGTGGTTGCCTAGGTAGCTCGACACAGGAAATGTACGATGTCATGGCGATGACCATGGATTATCTTACCCCGCAGCGTCCAATACATTTACTCGGCGTCGGCAGGGTTGAAGATATCTTCCGAGGCGTTGCGCTCGGCATAGACACCTTCGATTGCGTTGCGCCAACGCGCATGGCGCGCCACGGCGGGGCGTTGACGAAGGGTCTGCGGCTGAATTTGCATAATGCAGTGCATGTGAACGACCGCGCACCCATTGATGTCACGTGCGATTGCGCCACCTGCCAAGAAGGCTACAGCCGGGGCTATTTGCATCATCTGCTGAAAGCCAAAGAGGTGTTGGCGATGACCTTGGTCAGTCAGCACAATGTGCGTTTTATGGTGCGGGTGATGCTGGAGATACGCCAAGCGATTCGCGAGCAACGGTTGGCGGTTTTGGCAAAAGAATATGGGGTTGCGTTATAAAATTTTGTCCCAGACAGCACTGCTGGTCACGCCGGGCAGACATGAGCTACCCGCGCCGGTAAGGAACGGCACCCCTGAATACGCCGAGCTTAAGACAAAATTCGCGATAGCCCAAATACTTCATTGTGGGTAGGCCACTTTTCCAGCATCTTCGCTATCGCAGTGTCAATGATGTCCCGTGCGGCAAACTGCTTAAGCAGGAAGTCGTCGGCATCAATTTTGCGACCGTTTTGAAGGCAGCCGCAAAACACTCTGGCCATGAAGTCTTCGACAACTTCGGGGTGGTTAGCGTTCGACCACACCACCAGTTGGTGAATCCGGCGCTGAAGTATTTTGATCTTTTGATAAGCTAAAATCTCTGGTTTACTTCTGCCATCCTATTTTTTTGCATGAAGTAGAGATGTCGTGTAAGGCACAAAAGATGCTGATAAGCGTGGATAGTCTTGTTTCAGAAGATCACCTCTATCGAGCTTTTGAAAGGCTGATTGATTTTAACATTCTGTGTCATCTTCTGGGAAATCTGTATAGCGACAAAGGTCGCGAAGATTTGGGCGCAGAGTAAACACCTCCAAGAATCATTTTTCATGTAGTCTGTTTTTTGCATTTCGACGATAGTTGTCAACATGAGGTATTCATCAAAGCGTATTTAGTGTTTCGAACGATCTGGACAGCACCCGGTTTTTGGTTATCGACCCTCAAGCGTAAGCAGTTCGGGTGTTCAGCCAGACTAGTCAGCGCATAATTATAGGCGATATTGGTCATACCGATTTTAATCCGGGCACGCCCTATGCCAATGGTCCGAATGAACATTTGTCTTTATTGATGCGCAAAGACGCGCTCCACGGCCTCCCGGAGGCTCAAAGCCAATAAGCCTTGATCCTCAGGGTCTCGGTAAAACTGGCGAACGGCTTGTTGATCACGTCCTTGAGGCGCTCGCAGAACAGCCAGATCATTTTTGCGTCAGTCACCCAGACCAAGTTCCAAAAGGCACATGGCCGATCGCGAACTCCATCTGATCATCGGACAGGGTAATCGGACAAAATATTATAGTGCCCGCAAAATCAGTATCTTGAACATCAGAACCGGATTATAGGGCTGGCAGTCACCCTGGCGGTGATCAGAATATTTCAGGGCTTTGTCCAGAAGTTCTACGGAAAATGTCAAAGTCCACGGTTTGCGGCAAAACCTCCAATGGGTCACCAGCTTTCGACAAGCTAGCAAGCCCTCTTCAACGTCAAAAAATCCTGGATGGTGCATCAAAAACTCCTAATCTCAAACACCAAACACAGTGAAGCATATCAAGAGTCGCAAGACTAGAGGTTGTTAGAGGTATCCAGTTGATAGATGCCAAAATAAAAAAACAGCCCCATTCTTAAAATTAAGCAGGGAAACTAGAACTGGGCCAAAAAAGCAGAATTTTTATCCGTCGCCGTAGATTTTAAGGAGAGGAGAAACCACTTAGCAACAAAATCCATACTTGTATTTAAGGACGCAGAGAATTATTTGACAACTGAAGCGTTATCATACATATGTTAAAGGATTCGTGGAAATATTCGTGTTCTCTCATCTGCCAAGCATCTGCCAACTACGCGCCTTCGAAACCAGCGCCCGGTATTTGTCGTTCACCAAAGCTGCAAAAGAATTGTTTCTCACCCAGTCCGCCATTAGTCATCAGATTAAAGGCCTTGAAGAATTGGTGCATCAGAAACTCTTTCTGCGCCAGAATCGCCGCCTGATCCTGACTCGCCCCGGTCAAGAGTTCTTGATCACGGTGCGCAAGATCTTGCCTACCCTGCATCGTAGCGTCGAAAAAATGCGCCAAGGCAACGCCAGTAAAAAAATCACCATCAGCACCCTACCATCAATTGCGGCAACGTGGTTAGTGGCCAAACTCGGTCGCTTGCGTGGCGCGTTTCCCGAAATCGACCTCATGGTTATCGCCTCGGATACGCCCGACAATTTTAACTCAGACAACGCCATCGATTTTGCGATTCATTTCACCCATCCTATTTCCAAAGGGCTATGGCAACGCAAAATGATGGATGAGTATTATTTGCCGGTATGCGCTCCAGCATTGCGGAACAATCCCAAGTTGCCGTTACGCGACCCGAGCGATTTGCGCCACCATACCCTGATACACCAAGACGAGACCTTGGGTTGGAATGGTTGGTTTAGCCACTACGAATTGAACGACATCACACCCAGCCGTATTCTTTCATTCAACCACGGCGACTTGGCGATTCAAGCCGCCGTAGACGGACAAGGAGTAGCGCTGGTGCGGCGCGTGATGGCGCAACACGCGCTTGCACAAAACAATTTGGTGCCATTGTTTAACATGCCTGTACCAACACGGCGCAAATATTTCATCCTTGCCCCGCAGGAAACCACGGAAAATGCCATGATAATGCAGGTCATTGAATGGCTGTGTAAGGAAGCTGTATACGACGAAAAGACGATGAAAAATGAAAATTTCTAAGTCTTGCGGAGCCAGGAAATTTGACGGTTGGCACTCTACGGCAGACCGAGAATCATACGCACGATCGGCACCGGATCGTCGAGTACGTGGCGATTGCCACACCCTTACCATCAAAGAATCGCTTCAATTAATTCCATACCCTTGATCACGACCCTAGACCATTTAGAGGTGCACACCACGAAAACGATCCTGCGCACGTAGGACTCACGCGAAAATTCGGCATCGGACTTTTCTTTTGTCCTGAGTCGCCGCTATCAGTTCCAGTGAGATCGCCCGTCTTGCGCTATAAAGCCCGTGGTCACACGATGAAGGGCGACGCCATCATGAAATTCCTCAGTGACCAAGATGCGCTCAACATGATTGGGTGCCAAAGATCGGGCAAGGTCTTGATAACAACAGTCCCGCCCTCGAATTCCAGAGAAATCGTGTCTCACGCCGATCACACCACCCATCATCCGTGTTCGAGCAAAAGGCTCGCGCGAACGCCAAAAATCGGCTATGGACTGCATCGTTCTTTCTCCTAATTCGTGCACACTTTCCCGCCCAAGCTTAATGACACATTCCCAAGCCGATGCAAACCAGCATCGCCTTTCCCTTGCGCCCATGATGGCCTGGACTTGCCCGCACGGACGCTACTTGATGCGCTGCCTGGCACCGCATTTGAGATTGTACTCAGAAATGCTGGTCGATCAGAGCATAATCCACGGCCCACTGGATCATTTATTGGCGCACCATCGCGATGAATTCCCATTGGCATTACAACTCGCGAGTGCCAACCCCGAGACCCTTGCCACAGCCATCAATGCTGTACACGTCCACACCGATAGCACCGCTATTGCCGAGATCAACTTGAACGTCGGCTGCCCGTCCTCAAGAGTGCAAGCTGGGGGTTTCGGCGCATGCCTAATGAAAGACCCGGTGTTGCTCGCCGAGTTGGTCGATGCTATGCACCAATCCGCAAAAGTACCCATCAGCGTGAAAATGCGGCTCGGAGTCGATGAACGCACCGGATACCCGCTCCTACGCGCGCTGCTCGATATGCTGGCGCAACATCAATGCCACCATGTCATCCTGCATGCCCGCAGTGCCTGGCTCAAAGGACTAAACCCCAAGAAAAACCGCACCATCCCACCGCTCGACTACGAAATGGTGCATCGCCTTAAAGCAGAAATGCCCGATATGCGCGTGATCCTGAACGGCGGGCTTGCAAGTGCTGAAATCTGCGAGCAGCAACTCCAGCACGTCGATGGAGTGATGATCGGACGCGCGGCCTTCGCCGACCCGTGGTTAATGGCGCGTCTTGAAAAAAGGCTTTTTGGCACACCAATACCGACACTCGCCAAAGTCGTGCAAACAATGATGCCCTACTGGCAGACACAACTGAATGCTGGGGCGCGACCCTTTGAGCTTTTCCGAGGTACAATGCACTTGATCCACGGCATGCCCGGTGCCAAACGTTGGCGTTCTATCCTAACCGAAGCCTGTCATGCCAACGCACTGGATATCAAGGGACTCACCACGATGGCGCACGATTTGATGCTCCGAGCTGCTTTATAATAATAAAGATACTCTAGGCTCAGGACTCATTGAATATACCCTATGACGATGGCTGCAATTTGGATCGCGGAAAAGTTAAGGTATGAGCACATCTGTCATATCTGGTTGCGACACGTCTCCAGTCTTTGAGTTTCGCGAACATATTTTCGACTTTGTGTCGTTGTTTAT
>JABSOH010000039.1 GCA_013216065.1 Alphaproteobacteria bacterium | reverse complement strand
CGAGACGGGCTATTGAACGAAGAGCTGTTTGAAACACTCGAAGACGCGCGGCGCAAACTGCCTCCATGGCGAGATGATGACAATCGCGTCAGGCCCGGCTCAGAAATCAGACCCCGGCACAAGCGCGCCGGACGCTTGAACTAAGGGGCGACGTGTTTGCATAAAACGAAACTTGTGACTATAATTCCCGCAGACTCTCGAGATAAGTGAGGGACGACAGGAGAAAAAGTCAACACCATAAGTACCATTGGTTCCAGGACGAAGCGCGGGTTGGACAAAGCAGATTCATCTTAATGAGGTAGACATGTTGCACGCGAAAGCCATTGTCTTGATGGAGCGGACTGCACATGAGTGATAAACTCACAGTGCCAAACAACCTCACGATCATACTGCGACCATCGCGGCATCGGCCTGCCGAAAATGTCTGGCAATACCCGAGAGCAAATCACCTCTCAAACCGTGTCTTCGAAAATCACAATGCCTGTGGCATTGCATGGAACGCGCTCACCGATAGACCAGACCTGAATTACCTCAATCGGAAACAGGGAATGGGCACACTCATGATTAAGGTCAATCATTCATGCCGATGGTATAACCAAAGACAATCAGGCCGATGCATGATTTCAACAGTTGAAACATTAGATTTGATAATAGCTCGTCGCGATTACCTGCGCGTAGCATCAATGTCAAGCGCGTCTCGCCAATCCTGTTGGGGCTACTCATTGGTATGATCCTGAGGCGGGATGGTTTTTCCTCAACGCTTGTGCCAAAAGCACGAGCATTGCTTAAAATGCGATTTCCGCGTATGATAAATCTATGTCTGATAATGCGCGCATAGGCACAGTCCGCCCCAAAGTCCTCGCCCCGATTAGCGACCACAAACGTGCTGCACCAAGTAGCGGTGGCGAGAGTCAAGGCGGTGGGCAGAGAAAAGTCGTGCGTCACGATCCCTTCGATCTGCAAACTGCATTCTATCGTTTATCGCTGTTGTTGGAGCGCGACGATGGCGCACCACCAGAGAACGTGCCGAGACGCGGTTACTATTTGAACGTCCTCGTATAGGATTAGCCTTTTTAGCTGGTTGCGATACTGAAACACGCGCTAAATCGACCTAACGCATTATTCGCTGAGTCAAGGCTCAGGCGTGTTCCGTGCGGAAAACCGGAGCATACTAGGGTGTAGACCTATAAGCAGCTTTGTGATTCAAGAGATGAAACGGGGAGGTTTTCATGTCTATGAATGCTTAGCTCAGGAAATCGATAAAATCGAGCCATTATTGCCAAATAAGCCGCGCGGTGTCCCCCGTGTTGACGACCTTAGTCTGGTATCATCTTTTGCCTGCAACAAGGGGGTCTGATGTTCCCGCAGGGAATTATGGTCCGGACGCTCTATAAATCGCCACAAATGCTGATCTAGTGTCTTTGAACGGATTTTCGAGGGGCTGGGCCTGCGAGAATGCCGATCTTTCTACGCTAATGATCGACGCCAGCCATGTGAAAGTCCATCGTATCGCGGCTAACAGGGTCAAAATAAAGCCGCCCGAGGGACAAGCCATCGGGCGGCTTGAACTCCAGGCTGCATCTGGTTTAAGACAGCGTGGGCAAGGCCGGTCTCTCTTTCGGTCACACCGGACTAACATTTCTCAGGCTCGGTAATGTCCTGCCTTTTACGCAATGGCACAACGGCTATTGCAGATCGAAGGGCAACCTACCTGCGCCGACCTGGCTAACAGACATCAAGGCAATCTCCTGCATCCCGCTGCGAGGAAACCACAAGGCTCAATTCGGATATGACACAGAATTCCATAAGTTGCGCAACATCATCAAACGTATGCTCAACCGCCTCGATGACCTGGCGCACCCTTAGCATTTCGAACCTTGCGCTGCATCTCGACTTTCAAACACGCCGTACATTAACATATCGCCGCTATCGTTATTTGGTGCCCATGAGTCTATGCCCTAGCAAATACCCTATTTGCGCGATGGGCGAAAATGGAACAAAATCCCCCCTTGACTGTAACGGATACTTTGAGCATATGGATATCACTTGCCATTAAAATCGGCCGTTGTCTTCAACCCCTCAATTGCTGTTGGCACTGGCACGCCGCACCGTCGGATTACGATTACAGCAGGTCAACAAGCCCCTTCGCCGCACAATTGCTGCTGAATTTGACTGAGGCGATGCTCCACGCTCGCAGCATTTCCGCTTAGCCTATTTTTCTGATCAAGATCGCACGTATTCGTGCGCTAGGCCGAGAGCGCCTTAACCCGCCTCGATAGGCGCGAGATTTTGCGCGAGGCCGTCGTCTTATGCAACAAGCCCTTCTGCGCTGCACTATGCAACTCGCTGGTGGCATTGCGGAAGGTCTCTGCCGCTTTAGTTGCATCACCAGATTGCAAAGCCTGTTCGCAATAGTGCACAAAAGTCCGCAGACGGTGCATTTGCGCGCGGTTGCGCGCTTGACGCTTGATGGTCTGACGCGCGCGTTTTTTTGCCGATTGAATATTGGCCATGACAACAGAGTTCCTTCAAATCAAAATCATGCACGAATGGCTTCGTCGTTCATAACGTGGAAACACGCCGAAGTCAACGTGCACACGCACTTCCACAAATAAAGAGCAACATTCAGTGAACGTCACGCCAGACTCGACGTTTCAGCATATACAGCACGATAATAAACAGCGCTATAAACAACAGCACCTTGGTACCCATCGCGCGACGCTCTTCAAAACGCGGTTCCGACGCCCACATTAAGAACGAGGCTATGTCCTTCGCTTGCTGCTCAATGGTGCCCGGCGTGCCATCCGCCGCCGGATCGGCTTTGTAGATTGGTTGCGCCATGGCAATCGCATTGCCCACAAACCACTTGTTGTAGTGCATGCCCTCGGCAATCTCGACATCGGCTGGCGGATCTCCGTACCCCGTCATCAGCGCATAAACATAATCCGCTCCTGACGCATAACCACGTCCGCGCAACATATCGTAGAAATTGGCGAAAAAATTGCCTTTACCGCGGTTGCGCGCCTTGACGATCAACGACAGATCCGGTGGCAAAGCACCACTGTTCAGGGCACGTGCCTCTTGCTCGTTGGCGTAAGGAGACACAAATTTGTCCGCAGACGAGGCCTGGATCAGCACCCGATCGCCGTCCTTGTTGGGTTCCGAGAGCACCTCATACTCTGCGGCGTAGGCCTTGACTTCGGCATTGCTGTAACCCAAATCGCCCAAATCGCGATAGCTGAGCAGACGCAGACTGTGGCATCCAGAGCAAACCTCCGTATAGACCTTCAATCCCCGTTGCAAGGATGCTTTGTCGAACGCGCCAAAATAGCCCACCGAGGGCCAAGGCATTTCCGGCGGCACCAACGCACCACCCGCAGCATAGGCGGTGAAAGAGGTCAAAGTCAGTGCTGCCGCCGCAGCAAGAGAGAGAAGTTTGTTCATCAGTTCAATCCAACTTTAGGCACAGGTCACGGACTTTACACCGATTTCAGCACCGATTCCGAGATGCTGTTGGGCAGTTTCCGTGGTTGCTCGATCCAGCCCACCAGTGGGGTGATCATGAGGAAGTGCGTAAAATAGTAGAGCGTCGCAAGTTTTGCGATTACGATATAAGCTTCTTCGGCGGGTTTGCCGCCGACATAGCCGAGAATGACAACATCGACGACGAACAACAGCACGAACCAACGATAGATCGGACGGTAGCGGCACGAGCGGACTTTCGAGGTATCGAACCAGGGCAGCATGGCAAGTACAAGCAAAGAACTGAACATCAGCAATACGCCGCCGAGTTTTGCAGGCACCAACCACAGGAATTGGAAGTCCACGGCGCGCAGGATGGCATAGAACGGCAGGAAGTACCATTCGGGGACGATATGCGCCGGGGTCGAAAGCGGGTTTGCTGGGATGTAATTGTCCGGATGCCCCATATAGTTTGGTGCAATAAAGACGAAGAAGGCGAACACGAACAGGAACACCATCAAACCAAAGCTGTCTTTTGCGGTCATATAGGGATGGAAGGTGATCGTGTCTTCCTGAGACTTGACCTCGACACCTGTTGGATTATTCGAGCCGGATTGATGCATTGCAGCGACGTGCAGTAGTACCACGGCAAAAATCACGAACGGCATCAGATAGTGTAAGGCAAAAAAACGATTCAACGTTGGGTTATCGACCGAGAACCCACCCCAAAGCCAGGTCACGATTGGCTCACCGATGACGGGCAAGGCTGAAAACAGATTGGTGATCACCGTTGCACCCCAATAGCTCATCTGTCCCCAAGGCAGCACATAGCCCATGAAAGCGGTTGCCATCATCAGCACCAGAATCACTACGCCTAAGATCCAAATCAATTCGCGCGGATTTTTGTACGAACCATAGTACAACGCCCGGAAGATGTGGATATAGACTGCGATAAAAAACATCGAAGCCCCGTTCATATGGACATAGCGCAGCAACCAACCGTAGTTCAAATCGCGCATGATACGCTCTACGCCATCGAAGGCCAAGTCCGTATTGGCGGCATATTGCATCGCCAACATGATACCCGAGAGAACCACCACCACTAGCACCACCATCGCCATCCCACCGAACGACCAGAAGTAGTTGAGATTTTTTGGCACTGGATACACGATGTATTCACCGTGCAGCATAGTGAAAATTGGTAAGCGACGATCGATCCAACGGACGACCGAATTTTTGAATTCCGGGGCGGAATGAGCAGAGATCATATTAGCCAACCTTAATCAGAGTATCGCTCACGAATTGGTACGGTGGCACTTCAAGATTACGCGGTGCGGGACCCCTGCGAATCCGTCCAGAAGTATCGTAGTGCGAGCCATGGCATGGGCAGAACCAGCCGTCATAGTCACCTTTGGCATCGGCGTCTTTTTGACCGATCGGGACGCAGCCCAAATGCGTGCAAATTCCAACCAAGACCAGCCATTGTGCATTTTGCACGCGGGTGGAATCGGCTTCGGGATCGGGCAAGTCGCCAAGATCAACGCTCTCGGCCACCGCGATTTCTTCTGCGGTGCGATGGCGTACAAAAACTGGCTTACCGCGCCACTTCACCGTGATACTCTGACCTTCAGCAACGGCAGATAGATCAATTTCGGTACTCGCCAACGCCAAAACATCCCGCGCGGGATTCATGCTATCGACCATCGGCCACAGGAAGCTTCCGACACCAATCGCCCCCATCCCCACCGCAGTATAGGCCAGAAAATCTCGACGGATCACACCGTCGTCATTGCCATCATGATTTGCGTTATCGTCCATTCTCACTCAACCTCAATCATGTCGACAAATCGCAAGAGAACTCGCGCCCCAAAATCTCTAGGGAACATTCCTGCACAAAACACGACACAACCGAAATAGTGTGCAGCCCTGCCCAAGGTATATACATTTTTGGCGTAGGGGCAAAGGAATTTTTCCGCCGTTGTGGTTGATTTGCACCGGGTTTTAGCCTTTGATATGCTGGAGAACCGCAAATGATTTTTCATGACATCTGCTCGTACGCCAATCTATCGTTTTAGGGAACTCTAGCATGACACCGCAACACCAGCAAAAGGCAGAACAATGGTTTCGACAGATTCAGAAACAGATCATCGCTGGGCTTGAAGCCCTTGAGGCCGAATACGGCGACGAGACTGCGCAGTTCCAGCTCACGCGTTGGCAACGTCAAAACAAATACCACCCGAGTGCCCCCGGGGCACCTGGTGGTGGTGGCACTATGGCAGTATTACGTGGACGCGTTTTCGAGAAGGCCGGGGTAAACTTTTCGGCAGTGCATGGGCATTTCAGCGAAAAGTACCGCGCCGAGATTCTCGGTGCCGGAGAAAGTGGGGCATTTTGGGCAAGCGGCGTATCGCTGGTAATCCACCCGACCTCGCCGTTCGTGCCGATTATCCACATGAACACCCGCATGATTGCCACCGAAAAGCAGTGGTTTGGTGGTGGGGTTGATCTGACCTCTTGCATACCCAATACAGAGGATACTGCGCGGTTTCATCAACAAGTGAAAGCCTGCTGTGATCGTTTTGATCCCGACCATTACCCAAAGTTCAAAGCTTGGTGTGATGAATATTTCTTCCTGCCCCATCGCGACGAAGCACGCGGGGTTGGCGGCATCTTCTATGACTACCTCGATAGCGGCGACTGGAATCAAGACTTCGCCTTCACCCAAGCAATAGGTGCGCTTTTCCTCGATCTGTATCGTCCGCTCGTGCAAGAAAACGCGCACCGTCCGTGGGGCGAGGCCGAGGCCGAGGCGCAGAGGTTGAAACGCGGCCGTTACGTCGAATTCAACTTATTGTTTGACCGTGGAACGCGCTTTGGCCTCATGACCGGAGGCAACACCGAAGCGATTCTGATGTCCCTGCCACCACGAACTGGGTGGAAGTGATGGTTGAAAGAAATCCAAACTACTTTTCCTCAACAGCCAACACTCCCATGGACCCGAGAAGCCACTGGCCTTAGATGTGGCTTTCTCTGGCGTGAACACAAAGAATCATCACTAAATCATATTCCGCAGCACGTACTGCAAAATCCCGCCGTGGCGATAATAATCAGCCTCCTTTGGGGTGTCAATGCGGCACAGCAGTTGGGCCGTGGTTTGGCTGCCATCCTTGCGCATGATCTGTATAGTGACGTTTTGTTCCGGCGTAATCTCGCCCTCAAGCCCCTCAAGGCTGATGACTTCCGAGCCATCGATACCAAGAGTTCTGCGACTGTCACCATTCTGGAACTGCAAGGCCAACACGCCCATCCCGATCAGGTTAGAACGGTGAATACGCTCAAAGCTCTCGGCGATGACTGCCCGAATGCCCAACAAGAGCGTGCCTTTGGCCGCCCAGTCCCGCGAAGAACCCATGCCGTATTCCTTGCCACCAATCACCACCAGCCCAACGCCGTCCTGTTGATAGCGCATAGCGACATCAAAGACGCTCATGACCTCGCCACTCGGATGATGGGTGGCGAAGCCGCCTTCGGTGCCAGGAGCCGCCTCATTGCGAATTCGGATATTGGTAAAAGTGCCTCTCATCATCACTTGGTGGTTGCCGCGCCGCGAACCATAAGAGTTAAAATCGCGCGGACGCACCTGATGTTCGCTAAGGTAATGCCCAGCTGGAGTCTCCGGCTTGAACGATCCGGCCGGAGAAATATGATCGGTGGTGATTGAATCGCCCAACACCAACAGGGGGCGCAAGCCTTCGAGGCTCGGTAAATCATCTAGCTGGCTAGAGAGCCCCTCGAAGAACGGCGGCATCTGAACGTAAGTCGAATCCGCGTTCCAATCGTAAGTCTGGCTATCGGTGATTGGAATATCCTGCCACTCCTTAGGTCCCAAGAATACATCGGCGTAACGCTGACGGAACATTTCCGGCGATATAGTTTGTTCGCGAATAGCTTTGATCTCGGCATTGCTCGGCCAGATATCTTTCAGATACACCGGATTGCCATTACGATCCATGCTCAGCGCATCTTTAGTTGTGTCGAGCGTCATGGTACCTGCGATAGCGTAGGCCACCACCAACGGCGGCGAGGCAAGGTAGTTGGCCTTGACTTGCGGGTTGACTCGGCCTTCAAAGTTACGATTGCCAGAAAGCACCGCGCAAACATTCAGATCCTCAGCATCAATCGCTGTTGAGATGTTTTCCGGCAATGGTCCTGAGTTCCCAATACAGGTCGTACAGCCATAGCCTACCAACGAGAACCCGAGCGCATCAAGGTCTTCTTGGAGGTTAGCGGCCTTGATATAATCGCTGACGACCTGAGAACCCGGGGCGAACGAGGTCTTAACCCACGGCTGGCGAGAAAGGCCTAAAGCATTTGCTTTACGCGCTACCAAACCCGCTGCAATCAGCACATCGGGGTTTGAGGTGTTGGTACAACTTGTGATCGCCGCCAGCACCACTGCGCCATCTTTCAAGTCGTAGTCCTCACCTGCAACATTGGCCTTTTTTGGTGTGTCTTTGCCCAACAAGGTTTTGTACGCCACAGCCGCTTCGCTCAGTAAAACGCGGTCCTGTGGACGTTTAGGCCCAGCAAGGGCGGGTACAATTTCCGCCAGATCAAGGCGCACACTATCGGTGAAAATCGGAGTTACATCGGCACGCCAGAAACCTTGGGCCTTAGCATAGGCCTCAACCAAGGCCACTTGGGCTTCATCGCGTCCGGTCAGACGCAGATAGCTGATGACCTCGTCGTCGATCGGGAAAATCCCACAGGTTGCGCCATATTCCGGCGCCATATTCGCAATCGTCGCCCGATCCTCCAGCGACAGATTATCGAGGCCAGAACCATAAAATTCGACAAATTTGCCGACCACGCCATACTGGCGCAACATCTCAACGACGCGTAACACCAAATCGGTGGCTGTGGTGCCTTCGGGCATACTGCCCATCAATTCAAAGCCAACAACCTCAGGAATCAGCATTGAGATCGGCTGCCCCAGCATCACGGCTTCGGCCTCGATCCCGCCAACGCCCCAACCCAATACACCAAGCCCGTTAATCATCGTGGTGTGGCTATCGGTACCCACTACCGTATCAGGGAACACCACCGGGACATCGGCACCATTTTTGCGCCCGACCACCGGAGCTAGATATTCGAGATTGACCTGATGGCAAATGCCAGTGCCAGGTGGCACAACGCGGAAATTATCAAACGCCGCCTGCCCCCAACGCAAGAACTCATAGCGTTCTTGGTTGCGCTCGAACTCGCGCTCGACGTTTTTCCGGAACGCGTCTGGCGTACCGAAATAGTCCACCATCACCGAGTGGTCAATCACCAAATCCACCTGATTCAACGGATTGATCTTCTCAGCCATACCCGTCAAGCGTTTCATGGTATCACGCATCGCCGCAAGGTCAGCCACCGCAGGAACGCCCGTAAGGTCTTGCATCAACACCCTTGAGGGACTGTAGGCAATATCGTGCGGGTGACGCTTGTCCCTCACCCAACCCTCGAAAGCACGGATGTCCTCTTGCGTCACCGTTCGATCGTCTTCGTGACGCAGCAGATTCTCCAATAAAATCTTCAGCGAAAACGGCAACCGCGCTAAGTCCGCGTTCCCCATCGTGGCAATCGCCTGCGGGACCGAGTAGTAGCGGTAGGAGTCGCCATTGACCTCAAGGGTAGCGGCGGCGTTGAAGCTGTTCGTGGAAGTCATGCTTGGTTTCCTGCTATAGATCCAGGGATGAAGAATTTGTGGGCAAAAAGCCCTGTCAATCATTAAATTTAGGGGCTGACACCTAAGATTGAGATTTGAGAGTAGACTAGGGGTCTTTGAGTAACTTTTTTGGTGAACCAGTATTAAATCGCCATTCACACTCTTTCAAGAACATGCTGAAGTGTTTTTTGGGAATACCATTGAATTTTCGCATCTGCTGTTTTTCCTGGTTCCAGAAGTTTTCAATGCCATTGATATGATGACATCCATGAGCAAAAAGTGTTGGATGATTGATCCTGTAGTGCTTGAACTCTGACACCGTTATACGAGCGATAGCTATCAGTATAAACAAGGCATTATTTTCTGCCGAATAATGGGCGTCAGAGTATCAATTTTAGCGTCCAGGATGTTTTGTGTGTAAACCACCGCGCTTCAAAATACCAGACACTTTGCCAGCAGTTCCTCTACCTCGTTTCCCTTTTCGAATATCACCAGAGTAGCTTTCGTCTAATGCTCTCTCTTCAGCAAACTGTGCGGCTCTTTCCTGCTGTTTCCCAGCAATGGCGGTGCGTAGCTTGTGAAAAAAACGAACAGTTGCATTGCGATAAACACCCGCCAATTCAGCAACTGTTCCCGCTGTCGAACCCGCAACAAAGTATTTCATGAATTCCAGTTACTTATTTCTTGATCATTGACAATGCTTTACATACATAGATAACATCTAACTTATTTTAAGTCAGGTGCCAGCCCCTAAATTCAAATATATTGAAGATTATTTTTAAGAAATTGTTGAAGTCTGATGATTTGAGGAATTTGCATGTATTTTGTTGTATTTTAGAGTTCTTTCACAAAGTGCTGACGGATTCTGGCTGTGTTCTTCAATATGGCAATGGGTATTTGTTAACTCCCAAGATTATGAGTCGCTTGAAATTGTGACAAATTGACCTGCTGGTCACTTGGCATTGCACCTACGCAAGCTCACGATCTCGTCGAGAAAATCTCCTCTCGTAAGGGATACGCAAATGAGAATGCCCGCGATCCTGATCACGGTTTTTAGATTTCATGCTCCTCTTCTTGATCATGACAGCCTTTGCTATGGGTCGTCTGTCGAGACTTCTTCACACAATAAATAGCCCCCTTGTCACCGTAAACCACGCCCTGATCAGGGCAGATATGCCTTAGACCGTCAGAAACATCGGCCAGAGTAGCTACACCCGGTTGCATAACCAGTATTTACTTTGCCCTTACGACCGAAACGCGCCTGTTTGTCTGTGGCCACTTTGCCAGCCGTGCTGTCGTTAAATGTTTCCAATCCCCGAACTATTAGCCTCATCTCGTTCATCCCAAGTAGACAGTTTCAAGACCAGATGTGACGCATCAATAAAACCTCACGGATCAAACCCGCCTCCTTGATAGGCTGTGGCGCAGGTTGCAAAAATATCCATTGGCTTCCTGGTTCCCAAGCGTTGGCAAAAGTAACCAAAAGTGCTGTGATCCGGTGTGCGGGCGCTCAAGATAAAACTGCAGAACCAGAATCCTAAAGGACAACCCCAAACCTTCGCGACCTTTGTCACTATAATCTAGACTCTACCAGAGGACGACACAGAAGGTCAAAATCAATCAACCTTTCAAAAGCTCGATAGGAGTGATCTTCTGAAACAAGGCTATCTACGCTTATCAGCATCTCTTGTGCGTTACGCGACATCTCTACTTCATGCAAAGAAATAGGACGGCAAAAGTAAACCAGAAATTTTAGTTTATCAAAAGATAAAAATACTTCCTCGACAGCGCCGAAAACGACCTGCTGAAGGCTTGGAGGCGCGAGCCGGAATCGAACCGGCATACAAGGATTTGCAGTCCTCTGCGTAACCATTCCGCCATCGCGCCACAACAACCCCACACCAGACAAACGCCCAGCGCGAGATTATAATACGCCCGATAAATGTTTAGGTGATCTATTGCGCATTGCACGGACATGCTAAGATGAGTAGCAACTGACTACACGATCAAACCCCAAGATGCAAGCCAGCACGGTTGCCGAACACGCTTTACAAACAAACATCGTCGAGGGCTTGTCCATCCGTTGCAAATGTGATAGCCGGTGGGGGTTCATGAGTATGTATTGAGAACTTTGATGGATGCTGTGTTTTTGCGCTTGAATTGGGTGCCGCAAGGTTTGCAAATCGCCCTTGTGGCACGGGGTTTTGCGACTTTACTGCTCGGCTGTATGCTCGGGGTCGTGGGCGCGTCTGCTCAGCAGAATGTGCACCATGAGGCCACCGCGATTCTGCTGGATTATCTTGATCGCGAGGATGGCTTGATACGAGCCATGCGCCAAGATCGCGGCATTGCCGAAGAAAGCATTCGTCGCGCCCAAAGCACTAACGATCCCACCATCAGCGGCAGCTTGAGTGTCATCAAGACTTTAAGCGACATTGATCAACAGTCTGGCAACGACGGACGGATCGGGAACAGCTATCAAGGCTACGACCTCACTGCCAGCCTAAAACTCCGCAAGACCTTGATGGATTGGGGGCGAAAGGACAGTCAAATCCGCATCGCGCAGCTTAGCGCGGTGGCAACCGAACACAGTATCCGCCAGCAAACCGAGGCCACATACCTTGCGGCCTTAAGTGCCTATTACACCACCTTGCGTAGTCTGGCGCGAGTGCAATTGCACGAGAAAAGCCTTGGGACTCTGCAAACAAAGCTCGAAGAAGCCCAACAGCGTCTTCAAGTTGGGCTAAACGATGCCACGCAACTCGCCGTTGCTGAAGCCAGCCTTGCGCTGGGCAACAGCAACCTCGCGCAGGAAAAGTCCGCCTTAGAATCCGCGCTGAACAACCTCAAAATCTACGCCCCCGAAAATTTTGAGCAGCACTTCCCCGAAGAAGTCATTTTTCCGGCACCGAGTGCGCGAATGCAGGGAATTTCTCTTGAGAGAGCACAAGAAGAGCAAAAAATCGCCTCCCCGGCCATCGCAAATGCTCTACAAGCCACCGCTCAGGCTAAGGCGCAACTTGAGACCCTCAACAAAGTCGATGATCCTGACCTTGTCGTGAGCCTCAACGTCAGCCGCAGCCACAACAGCGGCCACACCCAAAGCCACAACACCGTTGGTACTGCAACAGTGACCTTAACGGTACCGCTTCTCAGCAGTGGCACTGCCAGCAGCGACGTGCGTCGCCAACAGCAACAGATTAGCAAGGCGCGGCTGCAATATCGTGCGATGCTCGACCAGCAATCGACGCGCTTGAAACGTGCGTGGAACGAATTTCATGTGCTCGATACCGTGCTGAGTGCCGAGCAGAAAAACGTCGAAGCCCGCCAGACCCTTCTGGTTCGGGCGCAAAAAGCCTTTGAGGTCGGGAAATTTGCTGTAACTCAAGTCCTCGACGAAGAAAACAAATTACTGGAAGCAGAGTTGCAAGTCATCGACACACAGTATAATCAGCTATTGAAATCTTACGAAATTACGAATCTCATTGGCTGGTTGCTACGCGATAATATCTCCTAGTTCAAGCATTACCCTGCACAAGGCCAAACGAGCGCATTTGGTACGCATCAAAACACAATGTGCCTTATACCTTAAATGGTAATATGGACGGGAAACGTGCAAGATTGACCGGCAAAAAGGCTCATACGCTTGCGCACATAAGCCCATCCATCAAGTGACAGACTTGCTCCGGTAATACTGCACACATCGTCGCTGTACGGATACACGTCAGGGAAGCAAATTTCTCGGTTGCGATGAATTGTTTGGTGGCTTGGTTTTTCAGCATCATTTCGCGGGTCACTTC
>JABSOH010000004.1:29734-38118 GCA_013216065.1 Alphaproteobacteria bacterium | reverse complement strand
GCCGGACCGGGGTGCTGTCGTTGGGCTGAAAATCAAATTGTCCGCCTCGATGGTGGCTGTCGCATCATACTGTTTTGCTAAACGCTGAACAAAGCCGGTATCAGATTCTGTTTGGTCAATATGCGATAGACTTTCCAAGGGACAACACAGGAGGTCAGAATCAATCAGCCGTTCAAAAACTCGATAGGGGGATCCTCTGAAACAAGGCTATCTACGCTTATCAGCATTTCTTGTGCATTACGCAACATCTCTACTTCATACAAAAAACACAGAATGGTAAAAGTAAACCAGAAATTTTAGCTTATCAAAAGATGAAAATACTTTTTCGACAGCGCCATCCTTAAGTTTAATGACAAGCCTTGCCGAGGGCTTTTAGTCGCCAATAATTATAAGGTAGCGGTGCGAGGAAGCCCGCGATCCACATCAATGGCAGCACCGTTAGAGTTAAACGCGCGCCTCCAGTGATGAGGTAATCGATCAAATTCATCGCTATTTCCATGGCCAGCATTGAGATCAGCGACATACCAATCGCTGTCTTAAACGCAAGTCGCAGTTCCATTTGACGGCTGAGGATGATAGTTTCAAGCAGGATCGAGGTCAGCAGGCCGTTGACGATAGCCAAGATCATAATCGCCAAGGTCGGCCATAGAATTCCACTGAATTGAAAAAACATAATCGTGCCAAGGTCTCCAATCGAACAACCGATCAGACACCAAAGCGTATTACGGCTGGCGCGCTGCCAAGTATGACGGCACCTACACGAAATACCTGTGCGGATGTTAAGGATGGTGCCCATGATTGTCTCTTGCGCCAAACCAGAAAAAATTCGACAATAGACTTATAGAGCTTCCTGTTACTGGAAGGTCAATACAAAAATTTGACAAGCGACAAAACTCTGTAAGATCAGCGCGAAAACTGCGTGCTATTGCGCGGACGTTGGTTTGGTTGCCCCGCCAAGAACTGGTAACAACCATCGCGATTGTCAGCCCGAGCACATTACAAAATCGACTTTTATGGCTCACACTTAGCGGTTTGATTTTTCTCTTGCCAAGTGTTGCGAGTTACTGTCTGAGCAAAGATGCCAAAACCATTGCCCTGAACAAGGTTGCTGGATCGGCGCACATCTTGGCGAGTCGAACACTTTGCGCATTGAATTGCTGCATCTGTCAGAAGTCGGTCACGGTGATAATCGCCCAAATTGCCCGATCCTAGAAGCCTTAAGCGATTCCATCCTAGGCTCAAGACTCATTAAATATACCCTATGACGATGGCTGAAATTTGGACTGCAGAGCGTCCCTGAACCAGTCAGCATCATAGCCGCGATCAGCCAACAGGTGTTTGGCGCGTGGCTATTTATCCAGAAGAATTTCAGTTCCTTTATAATTACTCCTTCAGATAAAAACATCATAACCGGACGACCAAAGCCATCACAGACAGCATGGTGTTTCGAGTTCTTTGGTTCGACCGATAGCCTATCCCTTTTTTAAGGAGCGATGCCGCTGTGCGACGGGCTTTAAGGCGCGTTGCGTCTATCCGCGGTTGTTCTGGAATATTTTCAGATCCAACAAGGATGGTGAAGATTTTGTCAAACACACCCCCATCGCACAAAGTGACTAAAAAGCGTCTTATGCGGGCCGTATTCTTTGGGCGCGTCGCGCCATTGAAGACCGCGTTTCAGAACATTCCGCTAATAATCATCCACGCGAGGCACACCGCGTGACGGCGGAAAGTAAGGTTGGATCCTGTTTAATGGTGAGTTTGTTAACCAATATAAATCGCTCATTCTCCTTACTTCACAAGTGAATCATAAATCACCAGCTTACAGAACCCCCTTTATAGGTTCTGAGCCTAGTTTTCGGTGGCTTCTTCAGCAGGGGCTTTGGTCGCAGCAACCTTTGGCTTTTCTTCTGCGGCAGGCCTTTCGGTCGCCTCAGCAACCTGCGCCTTTAACGCCGAACCCAGAATGTGACCAAGCGTTGCACCCGAATCCGCGCTACCGTAAGTCTCCATCGCTTCGCGCTCTTCGGCAATCTCAAGCGCTTTGATCGAAAGCGTCAGCTTGTTGCTGCCTTTTTCGATGTTCGTCACCTTGGCATCCACCTTCTCGCCTTGGGCAAAACGGCTCGCGTTCTGCATGTTGCGGTTGGCGGAAAGATCGCTACGGCGAATAAAGCCCAACAGACGACTATCGCGCACCGAGACCTCAATCCCGCCAGGCTGCACTTGCGTGATCACACAGGTCACGATGCTGCCTTTGCGGATGTTCGACATCGCGCTATTTTTCGGGTCGTCTGAAAGTTGCTTGATGCCAAGGCTGATCCGCGCCCGCTCAGGATCGATGTTCAGGACCTTGGCCTTCACCATATCGCCCTCATTGAATTGCTTGATGGCTTCTTCGCCAGACAAGTTCCAGTCAAGGTCAGAGATATGCGCCATGCCATCGATCTCGTCGCTGAGCATGATGAACAGACCAAATTCTGACAGGTTCTTGACTAGGCCTTCGATAGTGTCGCCGATACTGATGCGTTCGAGCAATTCATCCCACGGATTGGCCATGCACTGTTTCGTCCCAAGGCTGATGCGCTGACGTTGCGAGTCGAAGTTCAGTACCATGACCTCGACTGATTCGCCTGTCGAGAGCAGTTTGCTTGGATGCACATTGCGCTTGACCCAGCGCATTTCTGAGAGGTGTACCAGACCTTCAATGCCGGGCTCAAGTTCGACGAAAGCACCGTAATCAGTGATGTTGGTGACACGGCCTTCGAAGCGCTCCCCCTTGATGTATTTCTCGGCGGCGGTCTGCCATGGGTTCTGCTGCAATTGCTTGAGGCCGAGGCTGATGCGTTGGGTTTCCTCGTTGAAGCGGATAATCATTACTTCAAGAGTATCGCCGACTTTGGCCGCTTCAGATGGATGCCGCAGACGTGACCACGACATGTCGGTGACGTGTAATAGGCCATCGATGCTGCCAAGATCGACGAAGGCACCGTAATCGGTTACGTTCTTGACTACGCCTTTGACGATCTGGTTGACCGCGAGTTTCTTTAAGGCTTCGCGGCGAAGTTCGGCGCGGCCTTGCTCAAGGATCACGCGGCGTGAGACCACGATGTTGCCGCGCTCGCGGTCCATTTTCAGAATCTGAAATGGTTGCACCATGTTCATCAACGGTGTCACATCGCGTACTGGGCGGATATCGACTTGCGAACCAGGCAGGAACGCCGGAGCGCCAGAGAGATCGACATTGTATCCTCCCCGTACCTTGCTCATGATCATGCCCTTGACTTCTTCTTTGCTGTTAAATTTCTTCTCGAGGTCGAGCCACGCGGCTTCGCGTTTGGCTTTCTCGCGCGAGATGGCAACCTCGCCGTCTTTATTTTCCATGCGCTCAAGGTAGACATCGACGATATCGCCGACCGCAATTTCTTCTTTTTCTCCCATGCTGGTAAATTCGTGTAGAGGAATCCGGCCTTCGGATTTTAATCCAGTGTCAATCACGACTTGTTCTTGATCAATCGCAATAATTTCACCGGGGATCACTTTGCCGAGCACATCAGCGCCGAACGAACCGTCGAGAAGTGCGCCAAAGTCATCACCGTCGAGTTTATAGACATCAAGGTTTTCAAGCACTTCAGTATAGGTATCAGACATTTACAGTACCCTTGTCTATCCACCGCTTTGGATAGGGGTAGAGTTGGAACATCCGCACAGCAAAGCGGTACCGCGCGAGCCTGCGTACACAGACTGCACCTTGTACGATATTTGGTGCAGTGATTCAAGGAGCAATCAATCTTGCGGATCATCGCGCCAGCGTTCGGCTTGTATATTGTCCGAGGTGCGCGCAGTGACCCATTGCGTGGCACTATCTTGGGTGTATTCACACTTCCAGAATGGCGCGTCGGTTTTTAAGCGGTCCATCAGAAATTCGCAGGCAGCAAAGGCATCGCTGCGATGTCGGCTGGCAGTGATCACTAGCACGATCGGCTCGGTGGGTTTTAAGAGGCCATAACGATGGATCAGACGCACGGCACCGAGCGAAAACTTAACCCGCGCAACTTCGACGAGTTCCTTAAGGACGCGCTCGGTCATGCCAGGATAGTGTTCAAGGCGCATGGCGCGAAGCATGCTCTGGCTGCCGTCCGGATTTTGACGATATTCCCGTACCAGTCCGACAAAGCTGCACACCGCCCCAGCCTGATGGTGTACAGCGGTGCGTAATAGCGCAGAAAGTTCCTCGGACGCGTCAAACGGTGTGTCTTGCACCCGAACCAACATCGTTTAACCGCCCGTCATCGGCGGGAACAAGGCCACTTCGTCATTGCATTGCACGGGATAATCCCAATCCACTAATTGCTGATTCACCGCCACCCGCAACGCTGCCGGATCGTCAAGTATTGCTGCTTGTTCGGGATAGCGTTGTTGCAAAAAACGCCGCACATCATCGGCATTTTTTACCTCTTGGGGTAGGGGTAGGTCTTCTTCGGGACAGCCGAGTCGCTCGGCAAGCCAGGCAAAGTAGAGTATTTTCATTGCATCCTCACAAAAAATCTGGAAAACGGTAAAAAGCCACAGTTTCGCCCTGATGTACCGTGCATTGCCCTTGCGGTACATCAAGAACACCATCGGCAGCCAGCAGTGAAGACAGGGTTGCGCTGCCGCCGGGCAGGATCTTGTGGGCGATTCTGCCCTGTGCCGTGTCTTCGAGTCGCACCCGGATGAACTCTCGGCGATGGGGTTTTTTGTGTAGGGTGAATCCGGCCTGCACCCAGCGCGAGTTGGGCAGCGTTGCTACACCGCCAGATAGGCGGTTGATCAGAGGATAGCCCAACAGCCACGCTGCCAGCAAACACGATGCTGGGTTACCGGGCAGACCAAGCAGGTAACAGACACCGCCTCTATGGCTTAACCGCGCCAAACCCACGGGACGCGCGGGCTTAATCGCAAGTTGCCAGAACAGCAAATCACCCTGTTGCTGCATCGCCTTGGCGGTGTGATCAGTGGCACTTTCCGACATACCCGCACTGCCGAGCAACAGGTCGTAGTCTTGCTGATATTTTGCGAGAAACTCTGTCATCGCCGAATCACAATCCGGTACGATGCCCAAATCCGTCACCACGACACTTAACGCCTGAAGCATACTGCCCAGTCCAGGGCGGTTACCGTCATGAATCTCGCCGCCTTGCAGGGTTGAGCCAGGGTCGCGCACCTCATCCCCGCCAGAAAATATCCCAACTCGCAAGGGCTTGCTGACCGAGATCCTGACGATTCCTGCCACCGCTAACGCGGCAATACTCCGGCTATTGAGGCGTGTGCCTCGCCGAACGATTACCGTGCCGCGAGTAAAGTCTTCGCCACTAGCGCGGATATGCGCGCCGGGTTTTGGCGTACGCAACAGGCGTAGCCGTCCAGCGTTTTCGCGAATAGTGTCTTCGCGCATGACAATGCTGGTGGTGTTGGGCGGGATCGGCGCGCCGGTGAAAATTTCGGCAGCAGTGTCGGCGGCAAGTATTTCTGGTGTCGAGCCCGCCGTGAGATTTTGCGCAATCGGTAACACGCTGCCTGGCGTGAGCGCATGATCGGCTAGGGCAAAGCCATCCACCGCGCTATTGGCAAAGGGGGGTACGTCGTGGGCGGCGTGACAGTCTTTAGTCAATATTCGGCCGCATAAATTCGTGCTTAGGGGCAGGGTTTCCTGGCGGGCAATTGGATCGAGCGCATTGATTCGCGCTAAGGCATCGTCCAAGGGTAACAGCGTATCAGTCATGAATTTGCGTCACGAAGTCCGAGGATGTATTCCGCCAAGGCCCCGGGGTCGTTGATGTCAAGCCGTGGCAAATCAATCGCGGGATCGACAGCGGTTGGCGCATCGGTAGCGATGGCTACCAGCCCACAGAATTTGGTGAGGTTTTGAGGTTGAATCTCGGCGCAGAATGCCGCGCGATGGAGAAAAATCTTGGGAAACTCTTCAGCCTTGAAGCCTTCGACCAGCACGAGATCCACCGAGGTCATGCTCGTTAGAAGTTCGACGAATTGCGGCTCAGGCTGGTCGCGGTTTTCGTGCATCAATGCCCAGCGTTTCTTGGATGCAATTACGACCTCGGTGGCACCCATCTCGCGGTGGCGGTGCGAATCCCTGCCGGGCTGATCGACATCGAAACTGTGGTGAGCATGCTTCACTGTTGAAACCCGAAGCTTGTGCGCGCGCAGAAGCGGCAACAGCGCGCAGATCAGCGTGGTTTTACCGCTACCACTGAACCCCGCCAGCCCGATGACAAAGGGCGGCGGCATTATCGCGGCCCTTTCCAAGGTTCGTCTTGATACACTGGGGCGGACCGATCGTTGTCTTCAGACAGATCAATTTTCGGCATCACACCACGGACATATTCGTAGGCACTGATCAACGTGATCGCTGCGGCAAGCCACAGCAGGGTCAGGCCGATAATGGTGGCGGGGAAGAAACTATCCCCGGCGGAAGCAGCGATCAGAAACCCGAGAGACAGGATTTGAATGAAGGTTTTGATTTTGCCCGAAAACGATACCGGAATCTCGCCGACGCTGGTACTGAGAAATTCGCGTAAACCCGCGATACAAATTTCGCGAATGATGATGATCAAGGCCGGAACAAAGTGCCATCCCGGCAGCCGATCAACCGCGAGTAAGGCAGCGATGACCGAGATTATCAGCACTTTATCAGCGATTGGATCCATCAAACGCCCAAGACGCGAAATCCAGCCACGACTTCGCGCCAGATAGCCATCAAGATAATCGGTCAATCCAGCGAGGGCAAAGAAACCCAATCCAACCCAAGCAAACAGATCTGGCATACCGAAAAATGCATCAGAATTCGGGGCACCCATAAAGATCAGCAACACCACAATCGGTGAGACGATCAGGCGCATGGCAGTCAGGATGTTCGGTAGTCGGTGCATGGCTCAGCGACTCAATTTTGGTGACTCAATTTTGGTGACTCTGGGCATCCAGCATGGGATAATCGGGATCATGGGCGCCAACACTTAGTTTCCCCAGCATTAAATGAGGTTGTTCAAAAGGTAGCGGCAAGGTTTTCGACTTCCTCACCAATGCCTAGGTATTCGCGTTCCTCTTTAGAAATGAGACGAGCAACGATCGATTCGACCCTTTCATCACCCACAAGGCTCCCGGGGATAGCCGTGGTGACGTTGATCTCTTGGTCGGGTTTCAACACCCGATCGATCAGGTTTACGTCCCAAAAAGCCAAGTCATCGCCTTCCAAATTGAGTGCCGACACCCGCAGATAAGGTAAACGCTTCTCAGTTTCAGAGAAGTTTCGCACCTTGGCGCGAAGGCTAAATTCAAACTGCGTGCGCTCGCCTGGAATCACGATATCTTTACGCTCCAAGTTTTCAATTTTGACACCCAAACCATCCACCGACGATACCGCAATCCCCATCGCATTGTACAGCCCGGTCGCAAGAGGGTTTGCTTCGACGATACTGGCGCGGTTGGCATAAAAATACCCCGCACTGCCAAGATAGATTGCAACTATCACAATCAAGCTCGCCACCAGAGGTACTAGCGAGAATTGCCTCCACTGCGCCGGATTGATCAACACTAGAACCTTGCCAACCGCTCCAGCGGATTTTGTCTTAGCGTTTTTTGAATTCTTCTTGGATTTTGGTGTATCTTTTGCTGCCGCTGCTTCAGCCGTCTTCTCGGTTTCGCGTGCGGCTTCCTCCTTCGCTGCAAACTTCTCGGCTTCGCGCGCGGCTTCCTCCTTCGCTACAAACTCCTCGGCTTCACGCGCGGCTTCCTCCTTCGCTGCAAACTTCTCGGCCTCCTTATACAATTTTTTCTGCTTGGCCTGTTCGATGTGCTCGAACTTCTGCACGACATCGCGAATTTCTTCCCAGATCGGGATATCCAGATACTCTACCCAGTCCTGATCGCAGTTTGGGCAGTGAAATTGATGTTTGAAGCTGTCCTTGAAGATTTGCGGAGGGACATGATACCCCGTCGAGCAATGATCGCATACCACGCTGATTGTCGCGGCTTTCTCCTGATCCAAGTTTTCGTGATTATTGGCTTCGCTCATCTTCGTTCATTATTGCACTTTTGAAAGTCAGGCTGCACGACATCCGCATTCCCTAGAGATACTAAAGACTTTCAGGAGTTGCAACGTGTTTTGACCTCGTGCGCCAGAGCCAGCGCAAAGATCGCACGTTCTCGCCTTGGAGTGCAGAAATCACTAAAAAAGCAGTTTATTCGGCGAACAATCTACGATAAGGACCATGATCACCCCGCACAATATTGGCATGCGTTACGGTACCCTTTGGGCCCGAAGTACTGCGTAACATCAATCTTGATCTTGCGGTGGGCAGGTTTCACCATACTTTGTGGGCAAGTCTGGG
>JABSOH010000004.1:0-29724 GCA_013216065.1 Alphaproteobacteria bacterium | reverse complement strand
ACTCACTTGGCTGTGGAAATGGCGGTATAAATGTCATCAAAATTTTCTGTAAAGCTTGGAAAACGCCAGGTTTCAGCTATAGATCCTTGCTACGTGATCGCGGAAATTGGTGTGAATCATAATGGGCGCATAGACATTGCCCACCGCCTTATTGACGCGGCGGTCAAATCCGGTGCTGATGCAGTAAAGTTTCAGATCTTCAAAACAGACGAACTGGTGGTGAAAGATGCGCCGAAAGCGGCTTATCAAAAGGATAAAACCGGTGCCGGAACACAAAAAGACATGTTACGCGACTTGGAACTTGAGCCATCTGAATTTCGTGAATTACGAAATCATTGCGCTGAGGTTAAGATTGATTTTATGTCCACAGCGTTCGATACACAAAGTCTTGAAGAAGTAGCACAATTAGACCCGGTGTGTTTGAAGTGGCCATCTGGTGAGTTGAATAATTTGCCGTTTCTCACTCAAGCTGGAAAAATTGGCTTGCCGATCCTCTTGTCCACGGGGATGGGCAGCATTACAGAAATTTCTGAGGCACTGGATCTCTTGCAAGAGCAGCACTGTAACGATGTTGCTATCCTTCAATGCGTGAGTAACTATCCAGCAAGGATCGAAGACCAAAATTTTCGATGCATCAAAACAATGTCGGCCTTGTTCGGGCGACCTGTTGGGTTTTCTGACCATACCGAAGGCCCTTATGCTGCACTTGCTGCTCGTGCGATAGGCATGTGTGTATTGGAAAAGCATTTCACGTTGGATCGGGATATGGTGGGCCCGGACCACACGGCTTCGACAGAGCCCGCGGAGTTTGCCTTTTTGATACAAACCCTGCGAAAGATTGAACTTGGTTTGGGAGATGGGGTCAAAAAACCTTTGGAATCTGAGTCGGATGTTCGACGCGCTACACGCAAAAGCCTAGTATATCGCTTGGATATGCCTAAAGGTCATGTACTAAAAGCGAATGACTTGACCGCCAAACGCCCAAACCAGGGCATTTCTCCGAATAGACTTAATCTGTTCATCGGGCGGACTTTATCGCGTCCAGTGTCCAAAGACACTCTCGTAGCATTTTCACATGTTCAATGATCTTGGCACTCTGTGCCTTTTGAGTGTCAAAGGTCATGGTAAAGTTGTGGCGGCTCAACTGAGTAGATGGGTTTTGACTACGATTTACGTTTTGCCAAAGGTCGTCTTATCGATGGAATTATGGAATTGAAGTCAGATTTTTGTCGTTAGGAGAACTCATACTGACCTGCTCCCCTGTCCGTCCCTCACTTATCTTGAAAGTCTGCGGGAATTATAGTCAGTTGCGCGTCTTCGAGTGTTTCAAACAGCTCTTCGTCAATAGCCCGTCCCGCAGGCTGCCGTTGAAACTTTCGATTGGTGAACCCGGTACCGCTGTCCGACACGATCTACGCGGGATTTCCATAAACCCGCACCAGCGGGCAACCCGCGCGCCAGAAATGCTGGTGTCGGCAATAAGGCACAGGTTTTCCTAGCGGCAGTCATCATTCACAGCCAAAGAGCGCCGAAGGTGTCAGACAGGAAAGTCTGGCCGACCACTGGGGGCGCCTTGCGCTTCACGCCTCTGATCCCGCGTCTGCCCGGGGTATCTTTCAAAACGGCATTGTCCAGCATCGTCTCCGCCAGCAGGCGCTTGAATTGGGCGTTTTCATCTTCCAGAGATTTGAGGCGGCGCATCTCTGAAGCCCAGCCATACCTGACTTTCAGCCTGCAAAAGCTCGACGGGGCCGATGCCGTGCTTGCGACAGACAACCACTGTCGGCAGGCCAGCCTCCTGCTCCTTGATCATATCAATAATTTGTGCCTCGGAAATCGGCGCTTCGCATTCGTCTACTCCTTCAAAAATGGGGGGCAGACTCTACTTTAAAACGGGGGATTGTACAGGGGCAGGTCAATATAACTGTGTATTACTCCTCACGATTGGGGACAATTGAGTACGCAGAGCCCTACAAGAAGAGAATTATAACCGAATCTGGTGTTTGATAATTTGAATGACGGTGGTGTATCAGCTTGATTTGTTGATGCTTCATATCTGGTATCGAAACGTTCTATTTGGGATGAACGGGATTAAGGCTATATAGTTCAGGGATGAAATATTAGACTCGATTTACCATAGCCTCATTATAGTAGACCCGTTGCAAAAGCCGCCAGTGTAGTTCAGTTTGTGGTTCACCGTCAATCTTTTGTGCGAGTGTGTATTTGTGTGTACGCACAGCAGAAGTTTTTAGGCAGAGGACACAGCGCTTGCGCCCTGCGTGGAAGCGGTTATCAAAACACAAGATCCGCTCGGATCGCCATGCGGTGTCGGCGATCTTAAGGATCATCTGCTTGTGATGTTGATCCTATACCGCCTCACGCAAGATTTTCTGGCTCTTTATATATGGGGTAGACAAGGCCATAATCTGCCAGAACTTGTGGTGGATCTAAGCTCTAGCCTTAGCGAGTTCTAAGCGTAAAACTAAAGTTACGGCAGAAGAAAGGCTCTTTTAATTGACGCAACGGAACAGTCTGCCCCGCACGAAAACAAAAAAGCTGGTATTCTGGCAAAAAAGCGACCAGGAACGAGGTCGTCACGGTTCACAGTGAGACGTATCGTTTGCGTCTCAAAACCCAGTACGGGGGGCATGACGTAAACATCCGCAGACGCAGCCTCGGAGTGTTCCTGTGCTTTGTGCCGATAGCAGCTATCAAGGAAAACTCACCAAAGAAGAAAAAGAATAGGGGCTGACACCTAGGATTGAGATTTAAGAATAGACTTGAGGTCTTTAAGTGGCTTTTGTGGTGAACCAGTATTAAATCGCCATTCGCACTCTTCCAGGAACATGCTGGAGTGTTTTTTTGGAATACCATTGAATTTTCGCATCTGCCGTTTTGCCGGGTTCCAGAAGTGTTCAATGCCATTGATATGATGACGTCCATGAGCAAAAAGTGTTGAATGATTGATCCTGTAGTGCTTGAACCCTGACACCGTTATACGAACGATAGCTATCAGTATAAACAAGGCGTTATTTTCTGCCGAATAATAGGCATTAGAGTATCCGTTTTAGCGTTCAGGATGGTTTGTGTGTAAACATTTCCACCGCGCTTCAAAATACCAGACACTGCCACTTTGCTAACAGTTCCTCTACCTCATTTTCCTTTTCGCAGAGTAACTTTCGTCTAGTTCTATCTCTCCAGCAAACTGTGCGGCTCTTTCCTGGTTGTTTCCCGGCAATGGCGGTGCATGGCTTGTGAAAAAAACGTATTGCGATGAATGACCTGCCAATTCGGCTACTGTTCTCGCTGTCGAACCCGCAACAAAGTATTTCATGAATTCCAGTTGCTTATTTCTTGAAAATTTACAATGCTTTGTACACGTAGACAATAGCTAACTTATTTCAGGTCAGGTGCCAGCCCCTTTACTGATATTGACCAACTTTACGTCGCTTGGATTGCGCACGACAGCATTGACCACCGAAGCTTCGAGCATGGCTCTAGCATAGAGTTCTATGATCATCGAACTGAGACACATAAACATAGGGCAATGCATTTCTTCGCAGCAATAATTCCAGGGTTTCGATCATCACTTTCGTTATCTCTATCCCCCACCACTTATTTAATCGGTCAGGCTTCGGTTTGCTGGTATGCACTCAGCCTTGAATTTCATGTTTCGTGCAATCGATTGTCCTTCATCAGACGATGAACTTTGTTTTGGCTGACTCGCCAACCAAACCTTTGAGCTCTCACTTTCAAGACGAACCTGATACTGACTGATTTTTTCTATCTCAAAGGCCTTGCGGGCATTCGATAGAAACTGATCGCGCCATTGGTCGTATGGCGATTGACTGATGCCACGATCGCCACACATTTCGCCAACTGAGCGTCCTTAATCAGGCCTGAAAAAACGATCAAAACCTTCTGCTCATTCGTCTATTTGCAGCGTTTCATTGATTTTCCTCCTGTTGTCAAAACAGCAAGAAGACTCTCTTAACTCAAGCTATTTTGAAAATGGGGGGGCAGTACATATTCTTTCATCTCGAACATCACCAAAACATCCATGCTACCAAACTTTGCTTGCTACTGGTCAAAGCTTGCGCTGCCCATATCGTACTCTCGGCAGAACTCCACCATTAGAAATACCATTCTCCACCTGATTCAGAAGCACCATGATTTGTACGTCACTGAATCGTCAAACCTTCATTATAAAATCTCCTGCGCGATTATGCCGAGAAAATTCTACTCTTCAACACAATGAAACTGCGCAGAGATTACCAAATGATTTGCCTAAATTTCTCAATGTTGGTACATTCATAAGGGGGAATTTAAGCATTACTTAAGGAATATCTGATGCAAAACGGCACTCGTAGGTCTGTATTGGACGGTCGTCACCGCGCGCTTGGTGCAGAGATGGACAATTGGAATGGTATGGAAGTTGCTTTTAGCTATGCAACCGATCCTTGTGATGAACATGATGCCGTACGTATTGCAGCGGGGCTTTTTGATGTCTCAGCTCTCAAGAAAATATTCGTACGTGGCTCTGATGCATCTAGTGTTGTCGATCATATTATCACGCGCAACATGGCTTTGATTCCCCCCGGTCATTCGGCCTATGGGCCCAATTTGACTGAGGAAGGCACTATCTGTGATGATGCTATCATTTTCAATCTCGGTGGTAACGAATGGATGGTGGTACACGGATCTGGTCAGTGCATGAAACGGTTGCAGGAATCGGCTGAAGGGAGGGATGTGACGATTGAGTTTGATGATGATTTGCATGACATTTCATTGCAGGGACCAAAGTCAATGGCATTTCTTAACGCCCATACGCCGATAGATCTGGAAAATTTGGGTTATTTCCACCAGCAACGCACTGAACTTTTTGGTTATCCAGTGATTCTTTCGCGCACGGGTTATTCTGGTGAACGGGGTTACGAGATTTTTTCTCGGGCTGAATTTATCGGTGATATTTGGGATCAGATAGTCGAAAAAGGTACATCAATTGGCATTATGCCCTGTTCTTTCACGTGCCTGGACAAAATCCGTGTCGAGGCAGGGCTTCTGTTTTATCCATATGATATGAAAGAGGACAATAGCATTTGGGAAGTCGGCCTTAGCTGGGCAATGGCGAAAAAAGGCGCGAACTATCGGGGCAAAGAAGCCGCCATAGCCTTGAGGGGTAAAGAGAAAGTTCGCCTCATTGGTATTTCTGTCGATCATCATGATGCATTGGCTGTCGGGGCAAAACTCACTATGAACGGCAAGGAAGTTGGGGTTGTCAACTCGCCAATATATTCCCATCGGATGAAGGCGTCACTGGCTCTGGCGCATATCTTTCCTGAAGCCATTGCCGCAGGAGTGAAACTGCGAGTCGAGGGTGATGCCTCATATGATGCAGAGATCAGATCACTACCATTTTATGACCCAAAAAAAAACCGCCCCCACAGCTAGATAGTGCTGTCACGAGATATCTGTTATCATGTGTCTCGTCTCTTGCGACAACGGCTTGAGGGACGATCCTGTCAAGAATGGCAATCGTATCTTGAGGGCTTCTTTGCAACTAAAATACAACACGGCAAAGAGGATGTGACAAAGAAAGCTGATCTGACTCAAAAGATTGAAATCTTGACTGACAAGATGGATGAAACCAACGCACCTGTGGAAGAAATCCTCAACAAAATTCAAGAGTACCACGATCAGAGACTGTTTCTTCAGGCATCCTCTCACGGGCCAGCCATCAAAATCCAAGGATAACGTAAAATCCGACACGATGCGGACTCTGGAGAACCTCCGTGTCAAGATACTTGATCCACAGAAGAATAACCATCGGTATACTCAGTTCCTGCTCTCACTGGATAAGATCATCCTGCATCCGATCGCCCATATAGCCAAAAGGGAGAGACCGTTGAAGTGGTCACCAATGAATATGCATGGCCAGAAATTCTACCGCATAATGCAGTTTGGCACTTCCTGAGTTGATGACAGAGGCCATGCAGGGTCCTGACGAGATCCAACTTGCCACGCGCGGCCTTGGCCGTCACGCCCCTGAGATAACTGCCCGAATTGCACTCTCGCTTTGTGCCCCCTTAGCATCAATTGAGGCAATGCACTCCAGCCCAGCCTATGCGGGCCGTAGCGCATATTTTTTGGCGCATTATCTTTTCCACCCGATGTTTCATCGGGCGGAACGAAATACTAATCAGCGTAATCTACGCCAACAAAATACAACCCCTCGGGTGGGGCGGGGCGGCACCCGGCTTGAGTACGATTACAACTAGCCAGAATAGCCGCGATATCCGCTGGACTCCGGCGGCCTTGGCCGACCTCAGCCAGCGTGCCAACCATGTTTCGCACTTGGTGATAAAGGAATGAGCGCGCCGAAAACTCGACCATCAATTCACTGCCCCCCGGATAGGACCGTTGATGCCATGCTGCACGCTCCAAGGTACGTAGAGCATGTTTGGCTTGGCATCCCGCCGCGCGGAAACTCGAAAAATCGTGGTAGCCCAGCAAAGCCTCTGCACCGGATTGCATCGCCGCAACATCAAGGCTCCGCGGCATCCACCAAGCCCGCTTCCTCTCAAAAACTGGCGGGTACGGTGTCTGGATAATACGGTATCGATAATGCCGCATACGTGCCGAAAAACGCGCATGGAATTCCGCCGAAACCGACTCTGCTGCCACTACCGCAATCGCCGCGTCTTTAAGGTGCGCCTGTATCGCCAGACGCATGCGCTCCGGCTCAAGTATACGCGGAAGATCAACATGCACTACCTGCGCTAAAGCATGAACCCCCTGATCAGTACGTCCAGCGACATGACTGCGCACCGCACACTGACACAAACGCTCTAAAGCAGCCTCTAAAGCATCCTGCACCGTCAACACACCGCGCTGCGACTGCCAGCCGTGAAACGCCCGGCCATCGTACTGCAGGGTCAACTTCCAGCGCGGCATAACAGCCTTACTCAATGACCGTAAAGTTCAGTTCGGTCACGGGCGCTTCGATCACTGCCTGCAGTGAGGCCGCACTAGCCTGATCTACCCGCGCCGAGACATCTTGCCAACTCAACGTGATAGTTTGGGCAGCAAGCAAAGAAGGATGCGGCAACTTGGGATCAGATGTCTGTGCAATCCACTTCTGCACGTTGGACGCAGGTGCTTCGATCATCGCCACGACATCAGAAAGCATGTCACGCTCTGGAGCTCTGATCACACTCAAGCTTGGCAGGCGTGAGAAACCCAAATCCATCAATTTGCGTACCTGACGATCACGCGAGTTTCCTGTACGTCCACCGAACACCACCGTGATCACACGCTGATTGTTACGCTTAGCCACCGCGACCAAGTTGAAACCTGATGCATTAATGAACCCGGTCTTCATGCCCTCCACCCCAGGATATTTGTCGAGCAATTTGTTGTGGTTGCGATATTTACGTCCCCTAAATGTGTACGAGCGCATTTTAAACAGTGGATAAAACTCCGGAAAGTTCTTGCGCACTTTTTGTGCCAATACAGCGACATCATGCGCGGTGGTGATTTGCTCACGGTGGTACAGACCAGAGGCATTGCGGAACGTAGTGCGTTTCATACCGATAGAGCGCGCTTTCCGGGTCATTTTCTTGGCAAATTCTTTTTCCGAATCGGCCAAGGCCTCAGCAACCACAATCGCGACATCATTGGCAGACTTGGTGATCAACGTACCGATCGCGTCCTTGACCTTGATGAAGGTGCCGCGCCCAAGCCCCAGTTTCGACGGTGAAGCCTGGGCGGCTTTGCGTGAGACCTTAAGGCGCGAGTCCATATCAAAGTGCCCCTGCTTGATGGCATCAAACAGCATGTACAAAGTCATGACCTTGGTGATCGAGGCTGGATAGCGATAGTCGTTCGCTCGGCGAGAATGCAGCACCTCCCCGGTGGCGGCATCCATCACAAGGGCGGAGTATTTCCGTGCGAAGGCTTGCTCAAGAGGCGCATACAACAGCAACAAAACCATGCTCAGGAGGAGCGTGTTCGAGAAAAGGCGAGGAGAACTTTGGATCATGGGCGATCGCACGCGAATCGTCAGAAGAATCTTGCTGCGCAGCCTAACACATTCTGGGGATGGCGCAAAAAAGAAAAGTACAGACTTTGTTGGACGTTGCTTTAGGCTGCAAGAACCTATACATCTGCGCTACGCACGGCTCTATTGTTTTAATTTGATCCAGAATTGAGGAGTACCCCGCCATGTCAATTTTGATGCCCAAAGCCACTGCGGTTTGGCTGATTGACAACACGGCACTGACCTTTGTCCAAATCTCGGGTTTTGTCGGCCTCCACGAGTTGGAGGTTACTGCACTGGCGGATGGAGATACGGTAGTGCAGGTGCAGCCGGAAAACCCTTTGCAGAGCGGTTTACTGACCCAGGACGAAATCGATCGTTGCAGTGGCGACACCGCCGCGCAGTTACAGGTCGCTTCTGGATACAGCGTGCCTTCTGCTGCTCCTAAGGGTGGACGGCGATATACTCCAATGCTGAAACGCGCCAACAAACCCAACGCGGTGGCGTGGCTAGTGCGGGAATATCCGGAAATGACCGACGATCAGGTCAACAGGCTGGTGGGGTCAACCAAACCGACGATTCAAGCGATACGCAATCGCAGCCACTGGAACATGGCGAATATCGAACCGGGATCGCCAGTGGAGTTGAGTCTGTGTACGCTGAATGTTCTACAAGCCGAGGTCGACATTGCGTTGGCACAGCGCGAAGCTAAGGACGGACAAGAAGCAGAAGCCACTGAGGACGAGGGGGGGATTTCCTAGGCACATAGCTAAAATTGCAGCGCGGCGATTCCCGGCAAGGTCTTGCCTTCGAGCCACTCAAGAAATGCACCGCCGGCTGTGGAGACATAGCTAAATCCTTGTGCGGCACCTGCATGGCGAAGTGCCGCTAACGTATCTCCGCCGCCAGCAACCGAGAGGCAATCACCCTGCTGCGTAAGCGCCGCCACAAAATGCGCTATCTCGTTGGTACCACGATCGAAAGGCGGATACTCGAACGCCCCCAATGGCCCATTCCACAACACGGTGCACGCGCTCTTGAGCACGGTTTTCAGATGCGCGATGCTCGCTTCTCCAACATCGAGAATCATCTCGTCTGGCAGACAATCGTCCAACCCAACCGAACGCGCATTCTGCCCATCATCAAACCGCGCGCCAACACAGACATCCTTGGGCAAGACCAGCATGCAGTGCTGCGCTTCGGCTTCGGCGTGGATATGCGAGACGATACTCTCGGCCTCAAGTTCGTTCAACGAACGTCCGATCGGATGCCCGGCGGCGTGCAAAAATGTGTTCGCCATCGCCCCGCCGATCACCAGATAATCGAGCATCGGAATCACGTTTTCGATGATGTTGATCTTGGTCGATATCTTCACGCCACCAACGATTCCGACGGTCGGACGGTTGGGGCTTTGCAAAACCTGCTCAAGGACGGTGACCTCGCGCATTAATGCAGGCCCTGCGTAGGCCGGCAGTCGCGCGGCGATTCCTACCGTTGAAGCATGAGCGCGGTGCGAGACCGAAAAGCCATCGTTGATGAAGACTTCGCCAAGCGCCGCAAGTCGCGCAGCAAAATCACGGTCATTGGCTTCTTCTTCTGGCCAAAAGCGCATATTTTCGAGCAAGATCACTGCGCCAGGCTGCATCGCCGCTAAATGTGTGTGCGCCCCAACGTCAAAGGGATCAGCCAAAAAGCCCACCGGAGACCCAAGCAGATCCGCCAATTCAGCGACAATCGGGCGCAGACTGTATTCCAGCACCGCTTTTCCCTTCGGACGTCCCAAATGCGATAGCACTAAGAGCTTCGCCCCCATACCACTCAGGATTTTCAGGCTTTCAGCTGCCTGAACCAGCCGCGCATTATCGACAATCTCGCCGTTTTTGAAGCTAACATTCACATCGCAACGCACCAGCACAAAAACATCGTGCAATGCAACATCAACATAGGATCGGATCATCACTGAACCTCGGTAACAATCGTGTTGAAACTCGTGCTTATGCGGCAAGCTCAGCTTGATTTTTGGCCATCTTAGCGCTGTATTCAAGGGTTTTCTTCAAATACCTCGCGGTGTGACCATTGCTGGTGCGACAAATCTCTTCCGGCGTACCAACCGCAACGATTTGCCCACCAGCATCCCCTCCCTCGGGCCCAACATCAATGATCCAGTCCGCCGTCTTCAACACTTCTAGGTTGTGCTCGATCACTAGCACACTGTTGCCGTGATCCACCAGTCGGTGTAACACTTTCAAGAGCTTGCGAATATCCTCAAAGTGCAGCCCCGTTGTCGGTTCATCAAGGATATAAACCGTGCGCCCAGTGGCTTTACGTGATAACTCCCGCGCAAGTTTCACCCGCTGCGCCTCGCCACCCGAGAGCGTCGTTGCCTGCTGCCCGATCTTGATATACCCCAATCCAACCTCTTGCAAAGCGCGCAGTTTTTCGTGAATCGAGTTGATGTTCTCAAAGTACTCCAATGCCTCGTCCACCGATAACGCCAAAACATCCGCAATCGAAAGACCCTGATATCGAATCTCTATGGTTTCGCGATTGTAGCGCTTGCCCTTACACTCTTCGCACGGCACAAAAACATCTGGCAGGAAGTGCATTTCAATCTTCAGCACGCCGTCACCTTGACAACGCTCGCAACGTCCGCCCTTCACATTGAACGAAAACCGCCCAGCCTTGTAGCCGCGTGCCCGGGACTCAGGCAATTGCGTAAACCAGTCGCGGATCAAGGTAAACGCGCCAATATATGTTACCGGGTTAGAACGCGGTGTACGCCCAATCGGCAACTGATTGATGTTGATGCATTTATCTAGATACCCGATACCAGTCAAACTCTCGTACTTCAGCGGTATTGCGCGCGAATGCATCAGCGCGCACGAAAGGGCAGGCTGCAAAGTCTCAAGCACCAGCGTGGATTTCCCAGACCCCGATACTCCGCTAATGGCAACGAATTGCTCGAGCGGAAAAGTCACATCGACGTTTTGCAAATTGTTGCCACGTGCACCGCGCAACTCCAGCGCGATCATCCTGCTCGGCCGCCGCTTCAGCACCTCAATGAACTTGCGCCCACTGAGATAATCTCCGGTGAGGGATTTCTTATTCGCAATCACATCCTTTGGCGGACCCTCGGCGACAACCCAGCCACCATACAGTCCAGCACCTGGCCCCATATCAATGAGATGATCAGCAGACCGAATCGCGTCTTCATCGTGTTCGACCACGATCACCGAATTGCCCAAATCGCGCAGCCGGAACAAAGTTTTAAGCAATTTGGCGTTATCACGCTGATGCAGGCCAATCGAAGGCTCATCAAGTACGTATAGCACCCCAGTCAGCCCCGATCCAATCTGCGACGCAAGCCGAATACGCTGGCTTTCACCACCGGATAAGGTACTTGCACCCCGCGACAGCGCGAGATACCCAAGACCCACCTGATCGAGAAAACTCAGCCGCTCGAGAATTTCCTCCAACAGCACTGCTGCGATGATCTGATGCACCGAGTTTAAATGTTTTGGAAGCCCTTTGAACCAATCTTGACACTGCAAAATCGACATCGCACAGACCTCTCCGATATGCAGCATGTTCACCTTCACCGCTAAGGCTTCGGTTTTCAGGCGGTAACCAAAGCATTTCGAGCAGGCACTCGATTGCTGAAACTTACCGATTTCTTCGCGAATCCTGCTACTGTCGGTTTCCTTCATTCGGCGTTGCAAGTTCGGAATGATGCCTTCGAATGGCTGCTTAACGCGGAAGCTCCGCCCTGTGCTATCCTCTTGGGTAAACTGAAACTCGATCTTGTCGGTACAGCCGTACAGGATCATCTCACGCACCGATTCCGGCAGTTCCTCGAATGGCGTGTTGAGGTCAAAATCAAAGTGTACTGCAAGACTACTCAACGTCTGGCGCGCCCGCCCCGTCAGCGGCGAAGGCCACGATGCAATCGCCCCCTCCATCAAAGATTTGCTCGGCTCCAAGATCACCAACTCTGGCACAAAGTGCATCTCGTGACCAAGCCCGCCGCAATGTCCACACGCCCCATACGGGCTGTTGAACGAAAACAATCGCGGCTCAAGCTCTTCAATGGTGAAGCCACTTTCTGGGCAAACAAAATTCGCCGAAAGTAACGTGACCTCGTCGGTCGTTGCGTTTTGCACCTGCAACAGCCCATCAGACAGCGCCAACACGGTTTCCACCGACTCGGCAAGACGCCCCCCCCCGGACGATTCATCATCAAGCACCACCCGATCCACCACCACGGCAATATCATGTTTGATGTTCTTATCAAGGGCTGGGACTTCGTCGATGTTGTAAAACGCCCCATCAATCTTGAGACGCACGTAGCCTTTGCGCTTCATAATCGCGATATCACCACGATACTCGCCCTTGCGCCCACGCACGATAGGCGCAAGCAGGTACAGTCGCGCACCATCCCCCATGGCAAGAATACGATCGACCATCTGGCTGACGGTCTGGCTCTCAATTGGGAAACCTGTGGTCGGTGAATAGACGATACCGATACGCGCAAACAGCAAACGCACATAATCATAAATCTCGGTGATCGTCCCCACCGTAGAGCGCGGATTGCGCGAGGAAGATTTTTGTTCGATAGAAATTGCTGGCGATAACCCTTCGATCAGATCAACATCGGGCTTGCGCATACTTTGCAGGAATTGCCGCGCGTAGGCCGACAGAGATTCGACGTAGCGGCGTTGCCCATCGGCATAAATCGTGTCGAAGGCAAGCGTCGATTTGCCAGAGCCAGAAACCCCCGTCACCACCACCAACTTATCGCGCGGCAGGACAATATCAACGTTCTGAAGATTGTTCTCGCGTGCACCTTTGATGGTGATGTATGATGGCATGAACCCTCGCAAAAAGTAGAATAGATCAGCCGCTTACACTAACCGCGATTTGCGTATCGTGCAAAGGGTTTGTTGTCTGTATGCGCTCAAACGGTGTAAAAACCCAGCTTCGCGTTGTTTCACAAACATATTTGCTATTGACAGAGATACCGCCTGCAGAATTTTTCCCATAAAACTTGTTATCTAATTGATTTTAATCATTTTTAAAATGAGTTTTTAGCGTTGGAATGATTCTTAACGCAACAAGTAAAGAATTGTTTCCGATGAACTCTAATTCCGCCAGCCGATTCCAGCACCAGCATGAGTATAGACATTGCCGAGGCTAATGTTAAAGTTGGGTTCGAAAGCTAAAAAACTGTTCCTTTCGCCGGGGGAGGGGGAGTCAATCACACGGTGCATGAGGCTTTGAAATTGCCCCCCACCGACAGCTGAGAAACCCACGATCCCTAGAGTCACTTCGACATGGCTACCTGTGACGGCGCTGAGCCCCATTATAGAACAATCCATTATAAATTGATTATACTATAATGGATGACTTATTCATCAGATTTTCGCCGTAAGGTTTTTTCGGTTCGCGAGCGAGATAAACTGACGATATCCGGGGTTGCATCTCGTTGAGGTGTAGGCATAGCCAGATGCCGACGCGCTGGCTCAAGAATCCTGATCCTATTGAACACAATCGGCGCAAGACAAGAAAAGGCCATTAGACAACAAACATAACAAAATCTGGAAAAGCTCTTCTTAGGATCAGCTATAGAACCGTACAAGAAAGCCGCCTACGGCCGATAGATCTTCTGTCCGAACACACAGCGCGTGCTGGTAGTCTCGTTGGTATCGCAAGTCGGCATCTTAATCAAGCCATTCGTCAAGCGTTGGCGGCTGTCCTCCAACATTGTAAATCGTGGTGCGCACTCCGTTGGTGCAGTTTTCATTGCTCCTTGAGGCGAAGACATCGTTTTCGATGGTGAACGTGATAAAAGAATCCCTCGAGTTGGATCAGACGTTCAGCCAGACTGTCTTTCAGGGTCTGCGCCGCGACGATACCACTCCCCCCCTACGAGCACACCACAAAATGCACCTGGCAATCACCTCGTCGTTCGCGTTTTTGCCATATCGTCAATGCCTACGCTGCTCGCGGATTTGAGTTAAAGCCCACTGGTGCAACGCCGGACTGGCGCAGGCTAAGACCTCTCCTGGCGTATCAAAATTCAACAGCCCACCATCCCAATCGGTAATGACACCGCCCGCGCCTTCGACAATCGGCACTACAGGCAAGTAATCGTGCGGTCTCAACCCAGCCTCCATGACAATATCCACCCCGCCGCTTGCCAACGAGGTAAACAAAGTACAATCGCCGCCGAATTGCCGCAAATACACTTGCTTACTCAAAGTATCGAACAACGTAAACTGCTCGGAGGAGAAATAATCCGGCGAGGTCGCAACCAAATGCGCTTCGGCGGGATTTTCAAGGCTCGAAGTGTGCATTTCCACACCATCGCGTAGGGTGGGTTGACCAATTTCCCCAATCCAAATCTCGTTCAGAGCTGGCAAAGCCACGCCGCCAACAACAATACGATTCTGAAACAAATACCCCAGCAAGCAGCCGAATAACGGATTATGGCACACAAAATTTCTCGTACCATCAATCGGATCAATCACCCAAATTCCTTGAGTGCCAAAAGTCATATCGCCCTCTTCGCCGTAAATTGCATCATCGAGATACTCGGCCGCAATCGCAGCACGCAATTGCGCCTCAGTTTCCCGATCAGCACGGGTAACTGGCGAGCCATCCTCCTTCTGCGTAATTGCCAATTCGCTCTTGTTCAGACGGTAATAGCCCGCCACAGTACGACTGGCATCTTCAAGGGCGCTAACGGTAAAATTTCGATACCCTTCCCAATAACTCATGGCTTAAAACCTTGATGAATACGCACAATACCTCCACTTAACGCAATTGTCCGCACACGGGCAAAACCCACGCCCGCCAAATCATCGCAGAGACCCTCAGAGTCGCGAAAGCGTCGAATCGATTCGACCAGATAGCGATAGGACTCGGCGTCTCCTGCCACCCACTGCCCGAGACGCGGCAGCAGGGCATCTGAATAGATGTCGTATAATCTTTGCAAAGCTGGCAGGATTTTCGGCGAAAACTCGAGGCAAAAATACCGCCCTCCAGGACGCAAAACCCGATACGCCTCAGCCAATGCTTGCAGACGATCCGTCACATTCCGCAACCCAAACGAAATACTGTAGGTATGAAACTTCCTATCCGAAAACGGAATTGCCTCGGCCTTGGCGCATACCCATTGCAGACGATCACTATACCCTGTATCCAGAAGTCGCGCCCGTCCCGCTTCGAGCATCGCCGGGGTCAAGTCGCACAAAGTCGCTCGACCACCACCGCACGCAAGGAACAGTTTCGCAATATCCCCGGTTCCACCGGCAACGTCGATTAAGTGTTGCGTCGGTTGCGGCTGCATCACGCCAATCAGACGACGCTTCCAGAGGCGATGCACCCCAAACGACATCAAATCGTTCATGAGGTCATACTTGCCCGCAATTGAACTAAACACGCCGCGCACTCGATCAATTTTTTCGTGCTTCGGGACATCAGCGTAGCCGAAATCCACTAATTCTTCCGTCTCTTCCACAACTGCTCCAGACGACATTTCACTCCGTCCCCACGAGAAAAAATACTAAACGGCGGAAGCCAACGCCCGCACCTTGATACGACGATACAACATTTGACGCCAAAACACGAACTTGAACATCACGCTTAGCACGACCACGATGGTCGGTGCTGGCGCACTATCCAAAAAGAAGCTACTGTAGACTCCGATAAAGCTTGCGCTTAAGGTGACGACAACCGCAACGCACATCATGGAGGAAAAGCGTTGCGTGCACAGAAATGCGATAGCTCCCGGTGCAATTAACAGCGCAATCGCGAGAATGATTCCGGCCGACTTTAAGGTTGCAACGATGGTGAGCGAAAGCATCATCAGCAGAGCATAATGCAGCCACCGCGTAGACAGACCGCTTGCTTTTGCTTGCGTTGCATCGAAACTGCACAACAGCAGATCGCGCCATTTCAGCACGATAAAACCTACGACCAGCAGGGCGATAGTTCCGCTTTGCCATAAATCAGTACGGCTGATGCCCATGATATCGCCAAACAGGATGTGGTTGAGATGCACCGCGCTCTCGATTTTGACGTACAGCACCATACCAAGCGCAAACATGCCCGAGAACACCACCCCCATGACGGTGTCGCGTTTGACGCGACTGTGATCGCCGATATAACCGATGAGTCCCGAACACACCAAGCCTGCGCCAAACGCACCAACAATCAGCGGGATATTGATGATATAGGCCACCACAATGCCCGGCAGGACAGCATGAGAAATCGCATCCCCCATTAGCGACCAGCCCCGCAAAATCAGAAAGCACGACAGCAATGCCGTTGGTAATGAGACGATCAAGGCGATACCGAACGCATACTGCATGAACGGCCACTGCAATGGTTCGAGCAAAACATCAATCATGATGTGCACTTCAATTGCGGAGTACGCGCCAAGCGCCTCGCGGCGAGCAGGCCGTGCTTCGGAGCAAACAAGAATGCCAAACCGAACAGCATTGTTTGCACCAGCACGACGATCCCCCCGGTTGCACCATCAAAGAAATAGCTGGCGTACGCCCCGATTAAACCACTGATCGCACCAATCGCAACGCTGGTTTGAATCAGGCGTGGGAAACGGTCGCAGAGCAGATAGGCGGTTGCCCCCGGAGTGACGACCATAGCAACCACCAAGAATGCACCAACGGTTTGCATAGCGGCGACAGTGCAGACCGCAAGGAGCGTGAAAAACACAATACGCATCAGGCTCGGGTTGACACCAACCGAGTACGCATGGGATTCGTCGAAAAAGCTCACCATCAAATCTGCCCATTTCAGCACCAGCACTAAAAGCGAAACCCCGACGATCAGTAGCAGTTGCATTTTATCGGCCGGGGTGATCGCAAGGATATTGCCGAGCATGATGGTTTGCACATTGATCGCCAATGGCCACAGCGAAGCCATAAACAGCCCAAACCCGAAGAAACTGGTGTAGATCACACCGATAATCGCATCTTCTTTCAGGCCGCTTTCCCGGTGCAGAAACAACATGCTCAAGGCCGCCAGGCCGCCCGCAAAGAACGCGCCTAGTGAAAATGGCAAACCCAAAATCGCGGCTCCAGCGACACCTGGTACGATAGCATGGCTGAGGGCATCGCCAATCAATGCCCAGCCCTTCAGCATCAAAAATGCCGATAAAAATGCGCAGACCCCGCCCACCAGCGCACTGATCACGATGGCATCGACCATATAGCTGTACTGAAACGGCTCTAGCCAGTTCATTACTGCACTCCCGGTTTGTCTGGCACATCACCATAGACGACATAAGGCCGCTCGTCGTCACTGATCACGGTGACTTGGCGGCTGTCATCGTCATCGTGCAACACATCACTGCCAAGCACGAAGTGACGTAGCACGCCACCAAAGGTTTTTTGTAAGTTCTCTTGGGTGAAGACTTTGCTGGTGATACCGTGTGCCAGCACCGTGCCTTTGATCAAAATTGTGCGATCACAATACTCTGGCACCGAGCCGAGGTTGTGGGTCGAAACCAGCATCACGCAGCCCTGAGCGCGCAATTCCCGCATCAAAGCAATCAGCGCGTCCTCGGTCTGCACGTCGACTCCAGTAAACGGTTCGTCCAGCAAAATGACCCGCGCTTGCTGCGCCAGAGCGCGCGCAAGGAACACACGCTTTTTCTGTCCACCAGAAAGCTCGCCGATTTGACGCTGGCAGAAATCCAACATGCCGACCCTCCGCAAGGCTTCGTTCACCAATTCGTGGTCTCTGCGCCGAGGGATACGCAAAAAATTCATCGCGCCATAACGCCCCATCATCACGACGTCCTCGACCAGCACCGGAAAGCTCCAATCAACCTCTTCAGACTGCGGAACATAGGCGACGGCACTCTGCGCCAAGGCCGCCTGCACCGACATCCCGAGCAAACGAATACGGCCAGATTGTACCGGAAGGAAACCCATGATGGCCTTGAACAGCGTCGATTTGCCCGCGCCATTGATCCCAACCAGTGCAGTGATCGAGCCTTCGGGAATCGCAAAATTGACATCCTCCAAGGCGCGCAAACCATTTCGGTAGGCAACAGTAACGCCTTCGACAGCGACGGCTTCGGCGAGTAGAGCATCTGAAGTCATGGATCTTACTGCTCTGAACTGTCAGCGAAGGCTTTTACGATGGTCAGCGTCGTGACCTTCAAGAGGTCAAGATAGCTAGGTACTGGACCACTGGGCATACTGAGTGAATCAACATACAATACCCCACCGTAATGCACACCAGTTTCGCGCGCTACCTGCTGCATCGGCTTCGGCGATACCGTGCTTTCGCTAAATACGGTTGGAATGTTGTGTAGCCGCACCGTGTCGATCACCGCCCGCACCTGTTGTGGTGTGCCGACCTGATCAGCATTGATTGGCCACAAATATAATTCTTTCATTGCTAAATCGCGTGCCAGATAGCTAAAAGCACCTTCGCTGGTCACCAGCCAGCGTTTTGCTTCAGGAATTTCGGCTATTTTTTCCCGCAATGGCGCAAAAGTTTCCTGCAATTCGACCTTGTACGCCTTCGCATTCTCGTGGTACACTGCTGCGTTCTCTGGATCGTAACGCACCAACGCGTCGCGAATATTATCAATATAGATCAATGCATTATCCGGAGACATCCAAGCATGCGGATTGGGTTTGCCGCGGTATTCTCCACCCGTAATGCTCATCGGGGTAATACCATCGCTCACCGTTACTTCGGGTACGTCCTCAAGATGAGCAAAAAACTGCTGAAACCACAGTTCGAGATACAGGCCATTCCACAGGATCAAATCGCCCTTTTGCGCCTTAACAATATCGCGCGGGGTTGGCTGGTAGCCATGAATTTCCGCGCCAGGCTTAGTGACCGATACCACCACGGCAAGGTCACCCGCGACTTGCCGTGCCATATCAGCAATCACGGTGAAAGTCGTAACCACGGTGAAGATTTTGGCGTTTACAGGAAACGCCAAAATCCACAGAACAAACACAAGCCCCAACCGGGGCAACAGACTAGACAACAGCATGCATAGGGGTCTTTCAGACAAAACAGAAACATCGAACACCACCATAGCATATAGGATGCACGCCATAGCGTTTCAAGCCAAGCCACCGTTAATTAAGTGAAATTCCCGCGTAACACAGTTATTTCGCGTTTCCACGTGCCGAGGTTATCGCGCTTGAAGCAACTCAGACCAGTGTGATCGGCAGGCACATGATCTACATCAACTCCACACTGATCGCAAAAAGTAGCACTCAAGACGCGTCGCGTCCTCAGCGACATCGAGCCGCACACGCAACTCGGGCTTCCAGCCAAACTTTGCCGAGACCAATTCGTAAAAGTAGCGACTGTTTGTGGCCTGCGCCAGAACAAGCCCCTCGTCCCAGCAAACTCTGCACCACGAGACAGCGCCATCGTGGGTTCTTCTGTAGGTCGACCGGATTCAAACCACTCAGTTTAGCATGAGTCCCATTACCAAGGCGGCTGGCTCGTTTCAGCCTTGCGCTGACTATAGAAACGCCACATTGAACGCTACAACAGAACCGTTCGCCATGAATGGCTCGGAACAAATCTATTCAATTCAATTGAGGAGGGACAAGACTACGCAACAAAATGGCTATGGACAGACAACAATGATCGTCCCAATAGGGCTATTGGGTGCATAACGCTCGCAATGAAACTCACACAACAACAAAAAATCGCCGCATGAGAACCTGATTCTAAATCACACCAAAAAAAGGGAGGATTACCGTAGCGCCAGGGTGACAGCGTAGGATTGGTGAGATATTTCTTGGGTTGATGAAAACGAAATTGTGACGAGCTACAATCGAATCTAGTGCTTGAATGACGGCGATGTGTATCAGGTTAATTTGTTATTGCGCAACATCGATAAATTTTACAAGGATACACTGCCATGGAAGAGAATAACTTTGTTGGATTATTTGATCGAGATGAAATTTCCAAATTCTTTGACAGATATTTTGCGTGCAGGAGCAAGACGATTGATTATGCAAGCAGTTGAGGCTGAATTTACGGAATTCATTGCTCCACTGAGAATTTTTTACAATAGACCTGTTGCAGGAGTAGCGTTTTTTTGAATAAGGCGCAATCCTCCCTTTTCTGTTCTATATTAAAACTCTGCCACGGTGTTGGTTATGCCAGCAATGGAGGGGGATTTTATGGCACGGGGATGGCGGAATCGGTTAGCCAGGATGCGGAATTTCTTCATACGGGTGTGTTTGATGCGTACGCGAAAGCGTGAAAGTATATTCTTTTTCCTCTTTGGTGAGTTTTCCTTTTTTCGGTTTCTTATCAGGGATGTCTGTAGCGGGGTGATAGCCTTGATAGCCGCTATCAGCGTAAAGATGGGAAGGGCCCGCATCTGCGGATAGTAATGTCGTGCACTGTGGCCGGGATCAAGGCGCAAATGATACGTCCGCTTTGGGGCGTGATGATCTTGTTCTGGGGCGCTTTTTTTGCCAGAATACCAGTTTTTTGTTTTCGTGTAGAGCTTTGCGTTTTACGCTCAGAACTTGCCGGGCCAGAACTTGGATTTGCCACAAGCTCCGGCAGATCGTAGCCTAGTCCACCCATATAAATAGAGCCGGAAAATCTTGCGTGATATTGGCAGAAGTATAGGATCAACATCACAAGCGGCATCCGTGACAGCATAGGCACGAATGAAACCGTAACGACGGTCAATGGCGATGTGGCTCTTATAACCAGGCACCGGAATGGCTATATCTTGACCGCCACTCTGACGGAATTTCACTGTCCAGCGGGCATCAACATCTTCTTGGGCGGCCTTGCCCGGTGCATCAGGCCCAGAATGTTTTCGACTTTATTCCCACGCTTCACGGCCTGCTTTTCCTCCTCATGCAAACGTTGCCCTGGCGCAGAGACCAGGCCACAACTTGACCACCGCAGGGGAAACACCCCGCACGAAACGACGCACGACGCTGGAAGATCGCATCTTCATCTTCCAGAGATTTGAGGCGGCGCATATCCGAAGCCCCGCCATATCCTGCTTTCAGCCTGTAAAAGTTCGACGGGCTGATGCCGTGCTTGCGACAGACAACCGCTGTCGGCAGACCAGCCTCCTGCTCCTTGATCATATCAATAATTTGTGCCTTGGAAAATCGGCTCTTCGCATTCGTCTACTCCTTCAAAAATGGGGCAGATTCTTTCAATGAGGGTGGTGTCAAACACATCTATCTTTGTCGCCGAAACAATAAGGTTCCATGTCCAGCATGAAACTGAGAAGTATTGAGAACACAAAAATTGAGTGCGCTCGCAAATTCTTTGATGAACTGAACCAAAAAATTGAGATCGGGAACGTCAAATATGATGTCGTAATAAGCTATATCTCTGCCATCGATTCGCAGTGACGGCACAGCAAGGCAGTGCTACCAGCAACAGGATCAGGCCGAAAAAAAATTCGGATTGTCACGAATCCGCTGACATCAGGTTACGTCCGGTCATGGCTACTGGAACACTTAGTTCCATCCGCGCCAGAATCGTTGGGGCGATGTCGCCCAAAACGCCGTCGTGCAGGGTTGGAAAAGGTCGCTGGGCATCTACGCCAATCAAGCGCACGGGATTGTTGGTGTGCGCGGTGTGTGGCATTTTGTGTTCTGCATCCCACAGCATCTCTGCATTGCCGTGATCAGCAGTCACTAATAGGCTATAGCCGTGATCACGCACACTAGGCAGCAATCGCCCAAGTTGTTGATCGACGGTTTCGATCGCAGCAATCGTGGCAGCAATATCTCCAGTATGCCCAACCATGTCGGGATTGGCGTAGTTGACCACGACCAAGTCCGCTTTTTGTTTTAGAACTGCAAGCACGTGATCGGTGATTCCAGCTGCTGACATTTCCGGTGCCAGATCGTAGGACGCTACCTGCGGCGATGGGATCAAGCGATGTTCTTCGCTGGGTGAAGCCGTTTCGCGCCCGCCGTTGAAAAAGTAGGTGACGTGGGGGAATTTTTCGGTTTCTGCAATACGGACTTGAGTTAATCCGGCGGAGGCGATGATTTGGCCTAGGGTCTCGCGAATTTCCTCCCGGGCAAACAAAGAAGTCGTCAAGTTGCTGCCATACGGTACTATCGAGAGTATGCGTGCCAAAGACATGGCTTCATCGCGCGCAAAAGCATCAAAATTCGGATCGTGCAAGGCATGAACGATCTGCCGGATGCGGTCGGTGCGGTAATTGCAACACATCAGGATATCCCCTGCTGCAAAGCCGTGGTAGGTAGGATCACAGCGCATGGCAGGCAAAAACTCATCACTGAGACCTTGAGCGTAGCAATCTTGTATTGCGGCTTTCCAATCTGGAGTCTCAGCACCGTGACCGAGTTGCAAGAGCTGCCACGCTGACTTAGTACGCGCCCAGCGCTGATTGCGGTCGAGCGCATAGTAACGCCCGATCAGCGTACAGAGTTGCGCGGTTGGTACGGCGCTTGCCACTTCGTCCAGAAAATGGATCAGGCTTTGGGGTGGGCAATCGCGACCGTCGCCAATGGCATGAATACAGGCTGCGACACCAGCCTGTATTGCTGAATGCGCCAACGAGATCAAATGCCGATGGCAGCTATGCACCCGTCCGTTAGAGATCAACCCGAAGAGGTGTAAACGCGCGCCGCGCGATTTAAGCTCATGCAGAGAGTCTCTCCAACATGCGATATCCGCTGGTTGTTCCTCCAGTAGACAGCGGTCAATGCGCCGCAGAATTTGCTCAACCACGCGCCCAGCACCGATATTCATATGCCCAACCTCGGAATTGCCAATCTGGCCTTTGGGTAATCCCACCGCCGAACCACTCGCGTGTAACAGACAGCTTGGATTTTCCCGATAAAGCCGATCGTAATTTGGGGTATTTGCTCGCGAAATGGCGTTATCTGCCGCTGGCTCGGCAACGCCCCAACCGTCTAAAATACACAGGATCAGTTTTTGATAATCGCGCTCAGTCATGGCGTTCCGTCTAAGTCACAACTTTAATTGAATACAAATCTCAAAAAAGCATATAAATATTAAAAATACACTATGCTTTTGCTAAATCTTCTGGCATAATGGCGCCGTCTGTAGATTCAGACATTTTTAATAACACAACCCTTAATAGAAAGTTCTCTGCTCATGACTTCTTTGGATGATTTAGAAAAAATCAATCAAAAAATTTCTGATTTAGAAAATCAAAGGAACGCGCTGAATCAAGAAATTGATGCCCACAAAAAATCAATGGAAAAGCAACTTAAGAGGATCGCAGAATCGTTAGACTATACGTTAGTTCCTCGTGACAAGTCAAAGGTCACCGTTGGGAGCGGCGAGCGCAAGCGCAAGCCGGCACGTATAAAGTATTGTGATGAGAAAGGCAATACTTGGACGGGGCGTGGTATGACTCCGCGTTGGGTTAGAGAAGCCGAATCTCAAGGGCGGTCACGCGACAGCTTTCTGGTCTAGTTTTCGACCATCTGCTCTTTATGGGGTCCCACGCGTCGCGGTTTTGTGTGTTTGGCGTGTGGATTGCCTGTTTTGTGCGCGGCAATGTTTTTGGGCGGGGAGAACTCCCCGCCTTTTTTTATTTTGCAATTGAAATAAAATTTAAGGGACTGTCCTGGATAATTAGTTCAGCCATTCCCTACCCATTGTCTTAGTTGCGATAACTGAACTGATGGGTCACCGTTGTTGAATCTCCACTCACACTCCTTCAGGAATAGGCTAAAATGTTTCTTCCGTTGAATTTGCGCATGGTGCACTTGGCCTGGAATTCTCGAGGCTGTTGATGTGATGATGACGGTCTGCAAAGAGCCTGGAATGGTTGTGTGGTGAAAGTCGGTCACATCCAGCACAAACACCCTCTCCAGCAGTCAGAATACACGATGCTGTCAGGTAACGACCTTGCGCTCTATGACCGGCATCAGAGTGGCGGCGTCCAGAATGATCTTGATGTCCCCCCCTTTTTAATATGCCAAAAATTCGAACTTGCACCGCGCCCACGTTTGCCTTTGCGCTTGCCGCCGAAATAACTTTCGTCCACTTCGATCTTGCCACCGAACATCGTCTCGCTCCCCAGTTCATGGGCGATAATCTTGCGCAGACGCAGGAAGTAACGAGGCTGGCCGCCCGTTCGAGCCGTGGTTCCGGCAACGAAGCAGACGGACTTGTTCATTCTTGCTTAGACGACTCTTTCTCACGCTTCCCATGACAACCCTCAATCTTGGTTATCTAGGACAGCCCAAAATTTAATTCTACTTCATGCTGTACTTGCGTCAAAACAGATGATGTATTCGGCAAATACAGGAGCTTAGGCGCAGTTTTATCCGTGTAAAAAAACCAAGTCCTTGATTCTGGAACACGTAGCGGATCTTAAAGAGATTGATTGAATTCAAAGAGCTTTTCCAGATTTTGTTGTGTTCGTTTTCTAATGGTTTTGCGCTGGTTTTATGTTCAATGGGGTCAAGGTCTGCAGAATAAGGAGGCGGATACAGTCTCCAGCTTTTTTTATCGCATCTTGCGTATCTTGTCGTTTGTGGAAATGTCCATAATGACGACAGGATTTTTGGGGAGCATGGGCAATAAATCCTGTTCAATCCGTGCATAATAATATAGACAATACATTATAAATTGATTATAATATAAAGATGACCTATTCTTCTGATTTTCGCCGTAAAGTGTTGTCTGTTCGTGAGAAGGGAAGCTCTACGCTTGCGGAGGGCGAGCCGTTTTTGTGTAGAGCCCTGATTCAAGAACCCTGATCCCTAGCATACACGCAACAAGCCTGCGATCGGATTGACATGGCTGCGCTAGCGCATGATGTGGAATGTTATCCGGATGCATATCAATATGAGCGTAGCTTTGGTGTTAATGTTTAGGGTATGCTTCACGCGTCAGGGCGTGAGCTATAAAAAAACCTGCAAGCAGACGAAGGCGCACAGCACCTCTTCCAGACAATCATCCGGCACGATGAACGTAGTGCGCTGTCTATAGCCAAACGACAATTTTTTGATTCAATATTCTGATCCCGAAACAATTCATTGGTTGAACAATGTCTCCTTCTTCCGATAGCTTTTGCCTGGGCCCATTATTGGGTTCAGGTCAGGTGAGTGTGGTGGGAGATATTCCAGAGTATGACCAGCGTTGAGGATAGCGGATTGTGTGTCTTTTCGCTTATGGAAAGTGGTGTTATCTATCATCATAACGCGATGAGGAGGGAGTTTGGGGATCGATTCCTATGTCATCCACGCGTGAAGAGGATCACTGTTGATATTTCCGGCAAACATGCGATTGTGAGCGGGGTTGTTCCCAACAAGGCACCGATGACATTCACTCGCCCCCTGGCTCGCCAATCTAAAATGCCATCACACCGTTTGCCACGTTCCGGGTATCCATGGGTACGCGGCAGATCATCGGCAAAACCACTTTCATCAAGATCAATGATTTGTCTGCCCTGGTGCCCAACAATCTGTCGTTGAAAGTCCCGCCGTTTGCCGACGTTCACTTTGGGATGCGTCAGGGCTTTGTTTATAGGTGACATTCAGCTTTTTTAAAGCTTGCCAATGGTTTTTTGGCACACTCCGAAACGTTCAGCACGTTCATCTTAATCAGCGTCGGGATATATCTCAACATCGAGAGCCAGAAGATTAAGGTCAATCTTGCGCGTCTTGACACGAACGTATGCCTTGAGCGCAGGATTCCTCGACCACCTCGCGACACCAACCGAAAAACGATAGGCAACTTGTTGAAAGGTCGGATCGTTACGCTCACGCACCGACAATGCTTTTTGTCTGAAATCCAGGGAATAAGTCATAACAAATATATAATCAAAATTATAGCGTTTAGCTATATAGCTAGGGTTGTTGCAGGCTGGATCAGCCATAAACTGTCCAAAACGCTTTTCGAGTTTGATTTTGGAAAGTGAACGATTAAGCATACTAGCCCTGACGTGATGCGTACCATCGCTAATCACCAGACCCATTACTTGCATGCCTTCAACTTCAGATCCTGCTCGGCAAATGCCTCATGCAAATCCGATCAGTTGCTGGCCTTGGCCCATGTTATCCAGAATCGGCTGTTTGAGTTCCTTGATGAAACTCTCGAATGATTGCTCCCAACGTTAGGGCTCCATGTCATGCGCGATCTGAGCCTTTATCCAGTCGCCTGGCTTTAGCTACAAGAGCCATATCAATATCGACAAACGCCTTGGACTTGATCCGCACCTGACGAGCGGCGCATGATAGAGCCTGTTTGCCTGAGTTGCTGCAAACGCGCAATGACCGCCTGGGCCTGGTCTGAGCGGCATCGCGGTCAGATGAGAGGAAAATGAGGCTTGAAGTCCATTTCCGGACAAGACCTGACCCAACGGCAAAAACGGACCAACACCGCTCGACCAAAAATCAGGGCTGCCGTGGAGCACGTCAATGCGCATCAATTAAAGACAAATGTTCATTTGGATCATTGGCACCAAGCGTGCCCAGAGAAAAATCAGCATGACCAAATGTAGAGGCATATTTGAAAAATCACCCTTCTCATCATCTGCGTTCCACCATAGACAATCCTTGGTACTTCACCTAGATTCAAGTTGAAGTGATTCACTATAATTTTGGTGCACCGTCCATGTATTTGCATTTTGCCCATCACAGTCGATTGCTGAATCCCGCTTTTTGGTTAGGATTAGTGCTGTTATTGAATGCCTGTGCCCAACTGCCCCCACCACCAATTAAGGTGATTCCGCCGAGCACTCCACCGACGGTGGAAAGGGTCCAGCCTGAAATAAAACCAGAGCCTAAGATTACCCAACCCGAGAGTATTCCTGAACCAGACGTGGCAAAAACGCTCTATCAAGTCGCGATTTTACTGCCTTTGAGCGGGCAATCAGCTGCGCTTGGACAACATGTTTTGCAGGGCGCAGAAATTGCACTGTACCGTTATGCCAAAGATGACTTCACGCTGAAACTGTACGATACGCAAGGACGACGCTTTGCCGCAATTCAGACTGCCAGGCAAGCAATCAACGATGATGCGGATATCGTGCTTGGCCCGCTTTTCAACCACACCAGTACGGCTGTAATCCCGTTGTTGCAGCAAGCCGGGATTCCGATGATGAGTTTTGCCAACAGCGATGCCTTGCTTGATGGTGTCGAGAACCTTCAAAATGGTGCGGGTTCGGTACACATATTAGGTGTTACACCAAAAGAAGAGCTGCGACAACTGATTGATGTGGGAGTTCTTTCAGGGTTCAGCCGCTTTGCTCTCATCGCACCAGACGATGACTACGGGCAGAAAATCCACCGTAACATGCAAGCACTGCTTGGCAGCAGCACCGCACAATTTGCCCGGGTGGCGTACTATGACCCAAACGAGATCGACTTTACTGGCCCGATTCAACGCCTCTCTGACTATCGCGAGCGGCGCATTGCTTACAAAAACGAGGTACAGCGTTTGATCGATAGCGGCATCAAAAACAAGAATGAAATACGAAAAATACTGAATTTTAAAGAAACCTTTGGTCTCCTGCCTTTTGATGCTGTTGTACTCATCACCTACAATGACAACAGTTTGCGCACCCTGGCATCCCAACTCGAATACTACGAGGTGGAGCCTGAACGGGTGAAATTCATGGGATTGCGCCAGTGGCAAAACTTTCCCAACCTCCATGTCGAACCCTCTCTGCATTCAAGCTGGTTTATCGGCACGGATTCACAACGTTTTGCTCTGTTTCAACAACTCCATCAGGAAGTATACCAAGAACCAGGAGATTTCTTCGCCGCTCTCGGCTTCGACTCGATTGCCATGCTGGCGCATTTTACCCACCAAAGCAACAATCCTATCCCTACGTTACTGCAACAACGTCAAGGGATTCTCGGGGCAACAGGTGCCTATCGATTAGAACTAGACGGCACAGTGGCGCGTAAGATGTCGATTTTTGAAATTACCGCTGAAGGCATCATAACACGCTTCAATGCCGAACAAGGCTGGACGAGTATCGATACAGATTCTTGATCATCCTAGGAGATGGGCCGAGATTTTCCGCCATCTTGCCCCGTCAGGAGTATCAATAATTTCGATACCCTGTGCAAGCAGTTCAGCGCGTAATAAATCGGCAGTAGCAAAGTCCTTAGTCTTGCGTGCGTTTTCTCGTGCCGTGACCTTAGCAACAATCGCTGGATCGTCCATCGTACTTTGTTGCACTGGGCAAACCTCAGAGATTGAACGCGTGAACAGCCCTAAAAATTGTCCGCAACAGCGCATCTGGCGTGGGTTCTGTCGCGCGAGAGAACTGAGCCGCGACAATGCCAGTGGTGTGTTCATATCATTGCGCAAAGCCGTAAGAAAATCCGCATCAAGTGGAATTTCATCTGTTTCTTGAGGATCAAGCCCCGCTTCAGACAGGCGGCAATACATCCTCTGGAGAGTACGCAAGGTTTGCTGCATTTTCGCCCGCTGATAATCTAGCGGCTTACGATAGTGACTGCCTAAAAATAGAAAACGCAACGCTTCTCCGGGATACTGATCCAGTGCCGCACGTAAAGTAATGAAATTGCCCAACGACTTGGACATTTTCTCACCCTCAACCATCACCAAACCATTGTGCAGCCAAGTATGGGCAAAACCACTGCCCGGATAGGCACAACAGTTCTGTGCGCGCTCATTTTCGTGGTGCGGGAACACCAAATCGTATCCGCCACCATGAATATCAAAATCCTGCCCGAGCAAGGCTTTGCTCATGGCAGAACATTCAATGTGCCACCCCGGACGTCCTCGCCCCCACGGGCTATCCCAACCCAGCTGAGCGTTTTCAGCAGGCTTCCACAGCACAAAATCGTGCGCATCGCGTTTGTAATCTGCAACCTCAACCCGCGCGCCAACAACCTGATCATCAAGGCTGCGACCACTTAATCCACCGTAGTCGTCGTATGTCGCCGAAGCAAATAGAACATGCCGCCCTGATACATAGGCATGATCCCTAGCAATCAAGATTTCTATCATCGCAATCATTTCGTCAAGATACTCGGTGGCTCTCGGCTCGTGATCCACCGACAATGCTCCAAGAGCAGCACAATCAGCGTGAAATCTTGCCGTGGTCTCGCGCACCAATTCCTGCGTACTTATCTGTAATTCTGCTGCACGTTGGATAATCTTATCATCAATATCAGTGATGTTACGGACATAGATTACCTCGGGAAATTCGTGGCGCAATAAACGAGACAACACGTCGAACACCACGATCGGACGAGCATTGCCAATGTGAATATCCCCGTACACCGTAGGCCCACAGAGATACATTGTCACCCGATCAGGGTTAATCGGTTTAAACGGCTGCTTTTTTCGCTGCATACTATCGAACAAATGCACCATCAAACTTCCTCGAAATGCATGCGGCGATTCTGAAATCGCAAGACAACGCTTCCGCGCGCGATTTTTTCCGCAAAGCCCCCGAAAACTTCTCGCCTCCAGCCCTGCTGCAACGAGTGATCCTGCCATTCCTGCTGTTCGGGCGTGAAAGCGGTGAGGTTCTGTAATTCCTCGATTGAGCACAGCAAACGTGGTGCAATGTTCTGCTCACGCGCGCAATGGTGCAAGGCGAGATGCAACAGATGGAGCAAATCTTTGTTGGGACTGAGTTTTACCTTACACGGGCGTAATGGCTTGGTGATCGGTGTACTTAACTGCAT